>CAYJDW010000009.1:0-54295 GCA_964368985.1 uncultured Myxococcales bacterium
TTTTAATTTTTTTTAAAAAATTTTTTTTTCAAACCAACTGGCGGGGGGGGGCGCGGCAACCCATGTTGTGGGGTGGCCCCCCCCACGCTTGCAATGACGAGAACCGCGAACTAAACTCAGCCGGATTCAAATACGAAAGTCTTACGCACGGGCACCAGGCCTTTGGTGGCGGCTGGGAAGCGGATGCGTTCGATGATATCGACAATGCAATCGGAAACGCTGGCATCGCTGACAGTATTTTGAATCACATTTACTTTAACCACGCGCCCTTCTTCGTTGATGGTCCATTCGAGAACCACTTTGCCCTTAAGCTTGTCGTTGGATTTCAAAGCGCGTTCATAGCATTGCTGAATACCGCGTTCACGTCGCTTAAGCGCTAGACGAACGCCCTTTTCATCGATGCCGCCTTTCTTAAGCACGGCTTCAGTACTTTTCACGAAGGCTTGCGGGACCACGCCCTTACGGCCAACCACCGCTCCGGCGGAACCACCTGCTCCGGCATCGATTTCGCCAATGTCAGCACTCGTGCCCGCACCTAATGCGCCCTTCTTGCCGATTCGGGTACCGCCGCTCACGCGCACACCACCACGCTCAGACAATGCGGCTCCCAAATCCTTACCCACCACTGCGTCTGATTCAAATACGTTCGCCAGGCCCCCTTCATCGGAAGCCGCACCTATACTTGCGAGAAGTCCCGCGCCTGATAACTGTTGTCTCACTTCGGCACGACGAGCTTGCTCGCCGGGTTTAGCACCTGGCTGAGCTCGCGCTGCTCGAGGAGCGGCTTTAGTTGGAGTCCCGGTCACTTCTTCTTCGGGTTCTTCCTTTTTCTTTTTCTCTTTTATTACTGGTTCGGGTTCGGGCTCAGGGGGAACTTCCTCGATAATTTTCGGAGGAGCGACCTTTTTTAACCACGTAGCATATTCTTCCTGGGTAGGTGGTGGCGGTGGTTCCACCGTCATCACGAGCAAGAACATGCCGAGGTGCAAAAGAAAGGACCCAAGCAAAATCCAATTAAAAAGTTGATCTATCGACCCTTCTGGCCGTTTAGGAGATGCCATCTTTGCCCTCATCAGCCTTCATTCTTTACGATCGCAAATTTAAAGTCTGCATAACCGGCTTCTGCAGCACTAACCATTGCCTTGGACAAAGTTCGGTAAGGCACATTTTTATCCACTACAAAGACAATCTTGCCATCAAAGCCACTGCTCTCGGTAAGCTCCGCAGTAACCCCTTGCTGTTTACGAACTTCCACGAGCTTTTGCTTTAGAGCCCTGATCACAAACTGGCGTTCTAAACTTCCTGCCGGAACTTCAAACTTCTCATCAAGCTGAACAATCAAATCCTCGTCAACACTAATGGTGGGCGCATCCTGCACCATAATGGTTTTGCCATCGGGACCAGGCTCACGGCGTTCAGCGCCGGTGATCATAACAACCACATGATCTTCCACCATTTCGATGGAGGTAGAAATGGGCAGCTGCGTGGAGGGATCTTGAACCGAAAGAGGACTCGTGGAAAAATTCTTGATCAAATAGACCAGAATAATCGTGATGATATCCATCAAGGAGTTTAAGGACGGCATAGCCATTTGCTCTAAGCCAGAACTCCCCCTCTTTCTCCTGCGTCTAAATGCCATTGTTCAAATCTCCCAATCTATATTTAAGCTGATACTAGCCAACGATACCGGCGGCAAAAGTTACTTTAGGGAACAACACCTTTTTATCGTCATCAAAACGAGCAGCATCCATCGTGTGGACTACCGTATCGAATTTAACTTCTGGATCAGCCGTTAATGTCATTGATTGTTCTTCTGCATCAAGCTTTTTAAATTCTACTAACTTTGCTTTTAGCGCGACAAAATCAAACTGCGTGCTTCCATCAGCCAGGGCCAAATTAGGCACCAAAGGCAACTTGCGCTTGGGATTCGCGGGGTCCGCGGGGCCCATTTTAACATCGCCATAGACCGAAATATTAAAGCCGGCTTCAGTAACAAACACGATCAAGGTAAGAGGCTTCTTATTTTCCTGGGTGGCGGCGGCGGGCAAACCGCGGGAGAGCTTTTGGGCTTCCGTGGAAAGCAGGCCTAATGGCATCATTGCCGCCATGGTAATCAGCGCCAAGATAAGCATCAAGATAATATTCATCAACGGAAGCATATCCGGTTCGGGAAAAGGTTCCGAACCCCGCGGACTTCGCTCTCTAGCCATAGACCACTCCTAGATTTCAATAGCAGCCAAAGGATTATTTTCTACGCAATCGCAAGGCGTTTTCCAGCTTCAAAGAATAAACATCCATGTCGTCGCTAATCTTTTTTGTGGTGCCCACCAGCAATAAATAAACCATGGTCACTGGAATGGCCACAATCAACCCAAAGGCTGTGGTATTCATGGCCACCGCAATCGCCTTGGTCATCAATACTGATTTTTGGTCGGCAGGTGCTTCTGCTACAACGTTAAAAGCATCAATCAAACCCATAACCGTACCCAAAAGACCAAGCAAGGTTGCAAGCGATGCCAAACCGCCCAGGGAACTGGTACGCTTTACCAAGTTAGGAGTAACTTCGAGCACTGCTTCTTCCACAGCGGTTGCGACCACTTCTTCGCCGCCATGAGCATGAGTCACCCCATTTTTTAGCACGTGGCCCAACGCGGATTTGCCGCTTCTATCGCAAGCAGCGATTGCTTCAGCATCATTGTTATTTCGCACCGCATTAATAACGGTCTCACCCAGCTTTTTGCCATTGGTGTTATAAACCACCATCAATGCATAAATACGCTCGACGCATATTGCCAAGGCAACTACGGACACGCCAGCGATCGGTGCCATCCACCAACCACCTTCACTGAAAAAATGTGCTAACCCAGCCATTGTTTTTACCCTCTTAATGAAAATCTATTTTTTTCTTAAACAATGTGAAAATTTGCGACTAGCTTTTTTGTCTTCACGCCCCAAAAACCCACTGCGCAAAAGAATCCAATCACATCGTACCAAAGTTTTTATAGTTAGGTTATTTTTTACCTAATTTAAACCTTTAATATTGCAAAAAATTAAGCATTGCCAATAAAAACTTTAGTATATTTTCACTCCTATTCCTCGTACACCAAATCAAAAAGCTTCGTAGTCTCAACTTCTTTTTTAATCATGTCTTTGCCTTCAAACTTAATGGCCTGGCCATCAAAGGCAAGCGGTGCTCGCGAGACAAAAGTCATAGCTTCCGGTTGATCTTTTTTGCCTTGCACCTGGGATTCCCCGAGCTCTAATACTTTGGCCCACGAAGCCTCGGCTCCCCATAAAATCAATGCAAAAATTATTTTTATTGCACAATATTTTAACGACACGATTCACTCCTCGAACTAGCCATCAGGGTTTGCCCTGTCAATGCGCTCATTCATCAAAAAAATCCCCGTCCTCTTCATCCAAAATATCTTCTTTTTCAGGTTTGCCCTTAGGAATTTTCTTGTCGGGTACTGGGGCCACTACTGGTGGAGTTTCTTTGGGCTTATCAAGTTCCTCAATCTTCTCGCTGGGCGCGACATCTTTTGGACCAGCCTCAGGCTCTACTTCGGGCTCTTGTTCAGGTTCTGGTTCATTGACCTGCTCTGCCGCCGACTGAATGGCGTATTCTTCCAACTCGATTTTCTGCGCGAGGCTCGCTAAATAATCATTGACCTCACTTACACGCTCTTTGCTTAAGTTGGGAATTTCCAGATAGGTTTTAAAATAGCCCTGCGCCGTTTTTAAGCGCTCAAGCTCGGGCATTTTTTCAGGCTTCAAATCCAAATACAACAAGCCCAAATTAAAGTTGATATCTTTCTCGTCGGGCATTAGCTCTTTAGCTTTTAAATAAGCTGAATGCGCTTTTTCGAAATCTTTGACTGCCATGAAGGCATTGCCAACATGCAAATGATGCCGAAACTCGAGCGGACGCATCTTCACCACTCGCAAAAGCTCAACCAAGGCTTCCTTCACCAAGCCACGCTTGAGCAACATCAATCCATAACTTTCCAGCGCCTCTTCGGTTGGCTGATATTTTACTGCCAGACGATAGCTATCAAGCGCGTCGTGTAAAAGCTCAAGTTTGGCATAAACATGCCCGAGCAACAGATTGAGCGCGCCATGGGACGGCGCTATTTCTAAGGCATTTTTGGCCACCCATTTGGCAGCGGCATATTGCTTTTTGTCGAAAAAAATCCGCGCCATGACGTAGAGCGCTTCTACATTTTCCGCCTCACGCTCAATGGCTTCGCGAGCGTATTTTTCGGCCCCCCCCAAATCATTTTCCAAAAAAGCCCATTTAGCTGCTGCCACGTATGCAAAAGCCTCTTCAGGGAATTCAGCCAAATAAGATTCAGCGAGGCTCTTCGCACCTTCATGATCAGAAAGTTTTATTTTTAAGATCAAAAGATTTTCAAGACAAGCAGATTCAGTTTTACGATGCTGCAAACATGCTTCATAGCTAAACTGCGCACTCTTTAAATCTCCTGAAAATTCTTCTGCCACCCCTCGATTAAAATAAGCAGCTATCAAACTTGGATCAGCTTTTATCGCCTCGCTAAACTTAGCGGCAGCAAGCTCGGGTTCTGCATCCAAAAGCTCAGCACCTTCTTTGAACAACGTTAAAGATCGAGCTTTATTTTCTTCAGGGATCGAAGCCGCCAGTTGAACTGGTTTTATGGCGTTTCTCGACGATGCGCAGCCGATATTGAGTAGGAGGGTCGCCACGGCTATTAACCACGTACACGACATAGCTTTTTTCATTCGAAGTCCTCCACCAACTCATCATTTTCCACGGGGATTTCTTCGAGCAATTCTTCTTCCTTAGGCGCTTCCTCATTTGTTGGAACATCTGAGGCTTCTGGCGCCACTTTCTTCACATCCGGATCACCTTCGGCGGGGTGAAGACTCGATGCCATTCTGCCATTGCTCAGCATGCGGCCTTGGCCATAGAACGCGCCAGTTTCGGGCTTCTCAATAACATCACCTACCCGCTGATATTTGCCAGGCTTCAAGCGATTGAGAGCACTTTGAATTCTTCCAACCAAATCAGGCGGGGCATCATAAGCACTCATGGCAATGTCATAAGCCTGTACATAGGCAGATAAAGATTTGCCTTCCAAAACTGCCGCTTTGTCCTCGAGTAAGACTGTATACTCATCGCAAGCATAATCATCAATGGCTTCAACATCGGCGGGACAAGGAGCTTTGATCATTGTCCGAGCCAAATGCTCGTAAAGGGCACCAATGCGATAAAGACTTTCGGCGTTCCACACAGGTTGCGCATAAGCCTTGATGATGGCCTCATTTTTGGCTGACAGCTCGGCTAACTTCTTCATCATGGCGGTCAACTGATCCGCTTGAGCCTTTCCACTGCGTCCATTGATGGTCATCTTTTTAAAGGATTCTTGCTCTGACTTTTCGATAGCAAGCTGAGCTTTAGCCGCGAAAAAGGCTGCAAGCGGCGAGCTTAAGTTCGGTGAATAGAGCGCAACCGCGGCTTTATAACTTGCCACTTGGGCTTTTTGATAACGACTCACTTCAGCTGGTGCTTTCGATGCTTTGGCCAGATCGCCATAGCTGTCCCCTACTTCTGCATAAGCTTCGATGACAGCAGGAATTTTGTCGGCATCCTTTTTATATTGCTTTATAAACTGCTCAAGCATCGCGATTTGCTGACTTATTTTGCCTTGTTTTTTATAGATAGCACCAGCAGTCAACAAGGCGTCAGGCGCTTCGGGGCGCTGAGGGTGAACCTTTGCGAATACAACGAAGGCATCGATGGCATTATTTAAATCGTCCGCGGCTTCATAGAGCAAAGCCTTATTCAACATGGCATCGGCCGCTGCTTCGGATTTTGGATCGGCCTTAATTATACCGTCATAAGCGAGCGCTGCCGCACTAAACTTGAGCATTTTTTCTAAAGCCAAAGCTTCCTGAAAACGCGCGTCCTTGGCAAATTCACTCTTCGGATATTTGCTATAAACCTCGCGATAAAGGGGCAAAGCCGCACTCATCAGGCCCGACTGAGCGATAGCACGAGCCGAATTAAAGAGCATGGCATCAGCATACGGATTAGTTGGATCTTCTTTCAGCAAATTGGCAAATAACTCGGCCGATTCTTTATATTTGGCCTTGGCCTCAGTCAGTTGATTATTTTTCTGCAACTCATTAGCTTCTTCAAAAACACTACGCGCCATTTTAAAACGTGCATTGCCTTCAATCCGAGCAAATTCATCAGCTTTGCCCCCTAAGTTTTTGGTGCGAAATTTACCAGCTAAATCGGTTACACGGGTCCAATCTTGCATGGCTATAGCGTCATCTAGTACAAGTCTGCTCGCCACCAAGGCCGCAGCAGTGCTCGGATAAGTGTCGATGATAAAAGAAAAACGCCTCATTGCCTCATCGCTATGTCCATAAACATAATAAATAGCGGCGGCGTGAAAAAGCAGCACCGGCACTTGCTCATCATCAGGAGCAATCACTAAAAATTCATCGATAGCCGAAAGATATTTTTGACCAATGAGAGGAATGTCAGCTTTTTCTAGGCCTTTTTGTTTTGAGGTCAGAGCATCAAAATCCACGTCTTTAAAACGATCTTCCTTAGCTTCAAGCTCTACGACATGACGAAAGGTAAATACGATATTATAAATCGCTTCCCGTCTTAGGTTATCGGCCAATGGAAGAGGATAATCTTTCAAAAGTTGATAAGCTTCCAGCGCTGTTTTGAAACGATTAAGCTCATAAACCGACTCAGCAAAGTAAAAAATGGCCCGCGGGGTATCGTCGCGCTCTGGATATTCTTTGACATAGCTGGAATATAAAAGCGCCGCTTCTTTAAAATGAGCTTGAGATTCTTTGGGCTTCGTCTCTTTAAGCTCTTTGGCCGTTTTATGGTAAAAGACCGCCAGCCCTAAAATAGCGTCTCTCACCGCTTCTCGCGCATAAGACTGAGCTTCAAAATTACCTGCCATGGATTTATACCAGGCACTATCTTTGCCATAGCGACGAATCAAAGCCCGGCTTTGCTCTCGCGCTTCTTCCAAGTGTTGCCCTTCCGTCAAAATATCCACAATCTGCGCATCAATACGAGGATTGTCGGTATTTGACTCATTTAATTTAGTGATAGTTTGAAGCGCTAAGACCGCTCCTCTTAATTTAACTTCTGCAAGCAATTGTGAAGCAGTTTCAAGCAATAGTTCGCGGCTATATTCAGGCACTTTATTTTCATTAATGTAAGCAATAACGCGCTTCGCTAATTTCAGACCCATGCGCTCGGCGTATTCGCGCTCTACATTGCTCATTTTTGCCGCTATGGCCTTATTATCAAGGGTCTTTGCGGGTTTTACTTTTGGCCGAGAGGTGCCTGCCTCAATATAAAGGATTTCCCCAAAACTCCTCACGATATAGCGAATAGCTTCCTCCCGCATCCCAGCGGTAGATCCTTCTAGTTTCTCTTTTTCACTCAGTGCCACCACTTGGACGAAATTTTTGATGGCTTTGTTATATTGATTTTTTTGATAATACGACCAAGCCGTTTTATATACTGCATCTTTATAGAGCGGCGACTTGGGATTCTTGATGACCATGGCATAGGCATCGATGGCCTCTTCATATTCTTCCATGTCATAAAAATATTCGCCCAAGCGAAACCAGACTTCACCTACGAATTCGCTGCGGGGAAATTTATTTATCAGATCTTGAAATCTTCTCACCGAATGGGAAAAATCGCCTTCATACCATAAAGCCAGACCCAGCAAATAATAAACGCCATCCATATGGCGATAGTCCGGAAAATCGCGAATCAAACGCTCATAGGCTTCGATAGTCCGCCCAAAATTCTCTTCCGGATAAGCAATATCTTCCCGCCCCTGCAGCCGGGCCTCGTTATATTGCGCCAATTTTTCAAAATAAATCTTTTCGTCCATTTCGAAATAATTGAGGCCAAGCATATATAAAGCATCAGGCGTATAGAGAGGGTGATGGGGATTATATTTAAGAGCCTGTTCATAACCAATAATCAAATCACGACTTGATTGTTCATATCGAGCCTCAATATCACCTATTCTCTTGGCACTATATTGCACTAAATTTTCGCGAAATTTTTTGGAAAAGATTGCTCGTATTTCAAGCTTTAGTTCTTTTTTGGCTTTAATAGCAAGGTCATTATCATTCACTACTTTTTGCAACATAAAGAGCTGGATCACGGCATCAGATTTAGGAATAAAGCCCGGCTCAATCAATTGCATGAGCCTGATTTCTTCGCTGGTTTCAGTTTTTAGGTCGGACCTGTCGGGGGCAGGAATCGTCTCAACTGGCGCGGCATCCTGCCCTGCCGCAAAGCGGCTCGCCAAGGCCAAAACCATCAAACTTCGCTGAAGCGATTTTTTCCGCCTCATAGCGAACCACCTTGATCAAGCTTAGAAAGATCTTTTTCAAAATTATCAATTTTTTTACTTTGAAACTCTCGATTTACATCAAGCTGTTTTTTAAGATCACCCATTTCCAAACGGCTCAGCTCTCCTCGTCGATATTCAGCTTCGGCCAAAGTAGTATTGATGAGCAGGGCGCTTTTTTTATTAATATTGTTTTGGGCTATTTTTACCAATGCCTCGTAGCCCTTCACTAAAGATTCCTGATTGGCTTTAGCCAATTCTAGTTCACTCGTGCCGGCCAAAACTTCGGCGTGCTCTAAAAAAAGCTCTAAGCGCTGTTCCCGCTCCTCAATCTCACGCTTGAGGTGAAGAATGGTGCGCACCTCAGGAATAGTTTTTAGCAATTCATCAGGAAGAGCAGCATTCGCTAATTTATTCGGCGCTGGTGTTTTCAAGAGAAAAGCTGGCCAGACTTGAGCATTCTCAGCTTTCGTATCGACAAGACTTCGATAAAGAGCACGATAGTGATCAATCAGTTCGGCATAGGCCAGACGTGCTTCATTATAGCGTCGATTTTTTACGAATATAAAAGCCATTAAAGTGTGAAGCTCAGGCTTGCGCCAATCTATTTCACTGACTTTCCGGTAGCGCTCAATCACACTCAATGCCTTAGCGATGGCTTCACGCTCACTATTTAGCCTCGCTTCTTCGGAAGCTTTGGCATAAGCCCCTTCACGGTAAAGCGCCCTCTCAGCCCTTGCGATTAAAATTCTCACCTGTTCAATGGTGGCAGTCTCGCCCATCGGTCCCACGAGGGGAACCCGCTCATAGGTTTTTAAAGCCAAATCATCGCGCTTCTTATCATGATAGAGACGCGCTTGCGCTAAAATGGCCATTGGTTTGATAGAATGATCTTCAACGCAAAGAGTCGGCAATCCTTCAATTTCTTTATATAAATTAATCGATGCTTCCGCGGGCCTGGAATCAATACCAATAGTCGCTATCAAATAACGAGCTCGAATATATAATTCGCCCCTCGCCACTAGAAGCAAAATCTTCGAAGCTCGATCTCGTTCACCCGCATCAAACAAGGCCTTGCCGAGCGCATAATGCATGAGGGCAGGAACTTCTTCATATTGTTTTTTATACTCATTATAGGCAGCAATCGCACCTTGCAAATCGCCAGCTCTGAGTTTGCTGTCAAAGATTCTTTTATAAATACTTGGCTTGTCGCTCTCGTCACTTAGTTGCAACAATTTGGCATAATGCGCCTGGGCCTCTTTAAACCGACCCAAACGAAACAAAGATTCAGCCACCAAGAGATGGCCTCTTAGCGTAGGGCTGTCGGCATCTTTAAGCCATAACCAGGCGCCTAAATAATTTTTCTTCTGAAACAAAAGCTCAGCGTGAACTTCGCGGTTATTATTTGGTTCAACCGGTTTTGCCAAAAGACTAAATCCCGTCAAGCCAGCAAGGAGCATTGCCTTTAGATAAGGCGCCTTGGATACTTTTGGCTGATAGGCAAATTTAGGCACAGGCTTATTCTCCCAAAACTTCAGGCTCGGCCTTCTCGGGTTGTTGGGGCCCATTGGTTGGAGGCGAGCTCACTGGCGCTTGAGGTTCTTCTAATTCCTTAGGAATCACCGGCAGGGCCTTTTGTCGAGCAATCTCTTCAGCCTGCAGTTCTTGGCAGGTTTTTAGGGGAAAAAACTCCGCTTCCTGTTCCGAACTAATTTTGCTCGAGACACGAGCATAACGAGAATCTCGAGAATCTGAACGAAAGCCGTTCTTGGGCATGCCCACCAAATTAACGAGAGTCGTATGGCCGCTCGCCACAAAAAATTCACGTTCAAAAGATAAACGCAGGTTATACACGGGCCCACCGCTAATCCAAGTCTTTTCACCAAACACTAAAGTTACATTCAGCCTATGCCTACCTTCTGCAAGCGGGGCTTGAAAAACAATATTATTTTCATTAATTCCATCGTGAGATTTATTGGTTAAAATTGGCAAACCATCGATACTCAGACTTTTATCGATTAATTTATGCTGAGATTCATCGCCATTAATATAATCTATACGCACTTGACCTTGATTAAGAACCTTATCTAATGAAACCAAAGGCGCGCCTGGCAAGAAGTTTGGCCGAACGAGCCGATTAAAACGGATTTCTGGATTTCGAAATATTTTAATAAAGCTATTTTGCGATTCAAAGGTCTCAATATCCAATTCAATGAGATAACCACTTTTAGCCATAATAACTTGACGCCTCTCAATAATTTGCTCGCGTTTCACGCCCACAAAACGGCTAATAAGATCATTCTTCAAGCGAACAAATTTAGCTTTAACCACCACTTCATGGCAGCCTGGCGTCAGGGGGGCAAAGAAAATTTGCTCATTATTGCGGGGAAGGCCCTGATTCCGATCTCCGCCGCGTGAAACCGGCTTTGTAGTATCATCGATGAAAACTTCGGTACTCAGCAGCTTGTAGTCCGCGGGAGGGGCGCTATTAAAAATCGCCATGGATAAATAGGCCGTGTCATCAAAAGTCTGTTTTTCTAAACTTTGCTCGCCAGCGAGAGCGAACGCTACCTTAGCGAGCACTTCATCTTGTTCAACCAGTTTTGCATTTAAGGCGTCGAGCTTCACTTTTACCATTTCATCCAACGAAGGCAGCGCCGATGCACTATTTTCGGTAGCACTCGATGTATTGTTTTTATCTTTGTCTTCATCTCCAAGAGCAGACAGCAAGTGGCCTTGAGCCTGGTCTTGCCCAGCTTCAAGTTGTTCTTTCCCCATGCTCACATTCGACAAGGCTAACATGCACACAACCGACCACAATGTGGTGTTAAACCTAGTTCGACTGTGACATTTTTTATTCATGATCTGCCCCTTGCCACTCGCTTGATATTAAACCTTTAAAAATATTATTTCCTATTATTTCACCACACTGAAACAACACTAAAAGCTCTCGTTTTTTCAGGTGTGAATATGATTGAAGTTTTAAGCTCAGTAAGTACCATTAATATTTGCTGATTATATGGGCACCAAATCCCCACTTTTGCCGACTCATTTCAACATTCAAAGAATATATAACGCGAAAGATTTTTCTGACGTCAGCGCTATTCAGATAATAATCAGGCCCAATCTAGAAGAGGGATTAAAAAGCGCAAGACCGTATAAACTTAAAAAAAGTATGCCTCATCCGCCCACATCCTGGCGCATCATTAAGGCGCGAGCGAGGCTCAAGCGATCAGCAAATTGTAAATCTCCCCCAACCGGTACGCCACTGGCGATGCGTGAAATTTTGAGACCCAATGCCTCCACTTGCTGCTTAATAAAAAGTGCCGTCGCCTCGCCCTCCACGGTGGAAGGAGTGGCTAAAATAATTTCTTTAAGGCTTGGATCCCCGAGCCGTCGCAAAAGTTCCTCGACTCTTAGCTCTTTGGGGCCAATGCCGTTGATAGGTGCAAGCACGCCGTGGAGCACATGATATAGACCACGAAAGCTCGCGCTCGACTCAATCGCCATCAGATCCTGGATACAAGAAACCACACAAATAATCGTGTCTTCCCGCCCAGGTTTTAAGCAGATGGTGCACTGATCGGAATAAGCGGTGAGATTGCAGCAAGTGCGACATTCCACCACATTTTGCGCCACATCTACCAAGCTTTCGGCCAAACTGATCACGCGTTCTTTTTTCTGGCTCAATAAATGAAGCGCAAGCCTTAAAGCGGTGCGCTCCCCAATGCCAGGCAATAAAGAAAGCTCGCTCACTAAGCGCGCTACTGGATCTATTGCCACTCTAAAACCCCAGGCCGCCGGTCAGGCCCTTAATCTGCTCAGCTATGCTTGCGCGCAGCTGGGTGGTGGCATCGTTGACGGCAGCTTTGATGACATCTTCAATGAAAGTCTTTTCTTCGCTCAACAAAGCCGGCTCTAAAGCAATGGACTCAACCTCAAAATGGCCATTCATCACCACTTTGACCATTCCCCCGGCAGATTCGCCACTAGCCTTGTTATTCTTGAGTTTTTCTGCCATGTTTTTCTGCATTTCACCGGCGTTCTTCAACATATCAAATATTTTTTTGGGGTCGAACATTTCTTTTTGCTCCAGCTCTTAGTTTTAAAACTTCAATCACCAAGTAGTATATTGGCTTATGGAAAAGGGATTTCAATACGTAAAAGACAAAGTCAAGCATCTTAGCACTGATGCGGGCTGTTATCTCATGAAGGATCATGGGGGACAAATCTTCTATATTGGCAAAGCAAAAAATCTGCGTGCTCGCTTAAAAAGTTATTTTTTGGGCACCGATACCCGGCTTTTTGTCCAATTTTTAGAGCACATGCTGGATGATCTTGAGGTTATTGTCGTTCGCAATGACACTGAGGCCCTGGTGCTTGAGCGAGAGCTCATAAAAAAGCATCAGCCGCGCTTTAATATCATGCTTAAGGACGATAAAAATTATCTCTTGTTAAAAATGAAGCGAGCGAAACTTAGAGGCCGTAAGCGCGAGGCTTTCCCCCGTTTGGAGATTGTCCGTAGAACAACCAAAGATCATGCCCGTTATTTTGGCCCCTATCCATCGGCCAGCAGCTTACGAACAACGGTCGAACTCATCAATAAATATTTTTTGCTCCGCACCTGCCCTGATCCCGTGATTGAAAACCGCGTGCGTCCCTGCATTCAATACCAAATCGGCCGTTGTCTCGCGCCCTGCGTGTATGAGGTGCCCTCTTATCCCCAAGAAGTTGACAATGTGACGATGTTTTTGAGCGGCAACGTAAAAGACGTGACCGAGCGTCTCAATAAAAAAATGTGGGACTTGGCCGAGGCCCATCAATATGAGGGCGCAGCTAAAATTCGTGATCAGCTGGCGGCCATCAAAACCGCCATGACGAGCCAGGTAGTGAGCGAAGTAAACCAGCAAAAAAATCAGGACATTATTGGCTTTAGCCGCATAGGGCCTGAGATCAGCATTATTCAAATCAAAATTCGTGCGGGCACCTGGCATCACAACAATAATTATTCTTTCAGCGATCAACCTTTTCCCAGCGAGGAGATCTTGCGCAGCTTTTTAGAGCAGGCCTACGAAAAAAATCTAGATGTCCCCCATGAGATTTTGCTGCCGCTTCCCATCATTGAAGAATTTACAGGGCTTAAGGCTCTCCTTGAAGAGCGAGCGCAACGTGCAGTGCGCATTCTCTGCCCTGAGAGGGGAAAATTATTGCGCCTGGTTGAGATTGCCAATAAAAATGCCGCCAACATTTTAAGCGATCGGGAAGCCGAGCATAACGCCAATGATCAAGCACTTTTGGCTTTGCAAAAACGTTTAGGTCTCGGTATGAAGCCGCGCCGTATTGAGTGCATAGATATTTCTCTCATCCAAGGAAGTGAGCCTTATGGCTCCTGCGTCGTATTTATCGACGGTAAAGCCGATAAAACAAGCTATCGCACCTTTGCTATAAAAACGGTCAGCGGAATGGATGATTTTGCCATGATCCATGAAGTAGTTTCGAGGCGCATTAAACGCGGCATTCTTGAAAATAACCTGCCAGATTTATTGCTGATCGATGGGGGCAAAGGCCAGCTGAACGCGGCTCTTAAAGCCATTGCAGAGGCTAATCTTATTATCAGCAAGGATGGGCTCTACGTAGCCGGCATCGCCAAAGCCCGTACGCAAAAAGAAAGCCGCGCTTTGGGCAGCATCACTGTGGAACACAGCGAGGAACGCTTGTTTGTGCCGACAGAAAGCGAGCCCGTGATATTAGCCGCTCACACTTTTGAGCGTTATTTAGTAGAACGCATCCGCGACGAAGCCCACCGCTTCGCTCTCGGCGCCCACCGCAAGGGGCGCGCTAAACGAACTTTGGATAGCGAATTGCTGAGCGTTCCGGGCATTGGGAAAACCAGGGCACTCGCGCTTTTGAAGCATTTTGGCAGCGTGAAAAAATTGAAAGCCGCAAGTCCTGAGGAGATTGCTGAAGCTATCCGAATCAGCGCGGATAAGGCGCGGGGGATTTTGGAATTTTTGCGATAAAGCGTCCCTGCCTATCTGCCTCAATTAATTTGTCAGCACTTAATTTGTCATCCTCGGGCTTGACCCGAGGATCTCTTCAAATCGCCATTTTTTTGGATCTTGGGGTCAAGCCCGAAGATGACAAAGGGTTTAACAAAACTCTTTTAACGAGTAGGATGGAGCACCTGATTCAGCGTCCCATGAACCTCAGTAAAAATACTCGGATGCGCACAAATAGCCGAAGTTCCCGTGACGGGATCATCGCCTTTAAAAGTCGTAATTTTCGCCCCGGCTCCGCGCACGACAGGAATGACAGGCAAGATATCCCAAGGCGCCATTTGGGCATCCACCATAATATCCGCCCGGCCGCTGGCGAGCAGCAAATAGCCAAAACCATCGCCCCACGTGCGAAAAAGTTTTACTTTGCCTAAAAGGTCGTCGAATCCCCCCTTGTTGTGGAGTTTGCCAACTTTGAGCATATCGGTGCTCAATAAAGTGGTTTCCGATAGTCCAGTTGGGCTTCGCATCTTAACGGGCTCATCGTTAAGCCAAGCATTGTCGTTATCGCCTTCGCATTTGAGGCGAGCGATGGGCTGATTGATGGCGCCTAAGATGGGCTGGCCGTTCTTCAGGAGCGCGATGAGGGTCACGAATAATGGCACGCCGTGGATAAAAGCAAGGGTTCCATCGATGGGATCGAGCACCCAGACATATTCAGCATCGGGATTTTTGGTCCCATATTCCTCGCCGATAATTCCGTGGTCTGGATAACGCTTTTCAATAAGCTTACGCATGATGGCTTCGGCTTCTTGATCCGCCATGGTTACCGGCGTGTTATTGGATTTTTGCTCAATCCGGTAGCTCCCTTTTTGAAAATAATGAGAGATAATCTCGCCACTACAAGTCAATAATTCGTTCATAAAGCTGCGCATGGGGTCCTCAAAAATCTAGAGTTTTTCGGCCAGAGAAAGGCGTCGTTTTGATCCATTTTTTGTCACGGTAATTTCATGGGGAAACTTTCCCGAAGCTCTCGGTAAATTAAGCCATTTGTCGAAGGTCACGTCGTAGTTTAAGGTTTTTTCACGTAAGGGGAAAAAACTATATTTATCCACCCATAACTGCGGAAGCGATTCATCCTTGGGATCAGCGCCAATAATATAGACAATATCGTTAGCAAAAAAGGCAAGACTGACTTTGTTCATATCAATTTTCAAATCGCTTAAATATTTTTTGATAGGAAGGCTTGGCTGAGGCTGATCACTGCATTGATGCAAAATATCGAGAACATAGAGCGGAAAAAGAGTTTTCTTAGCCACTTCAGGCCTCGCCCGCGGATTTACTGGCGTGATTTTATCAATTTCTAAGCCCTTTTTACTCAGGCCTAACTCCACAAAAAAATCATCCTTAAAATTCGAGTTGGTTGAAAGGATTCCCTTTAATTTGGTGGATTGATTCAAACAATTCTTGGCCATTTGCTCAACGATCCAGGATCCAGGCAGTATATAAGCCCTGAGCGGAAAGTTTAGGAAAAGCAGGCACCCAATAAAAGCTGCTAAGTTATAAATAGAGTGGTGAGCCATCTTTTAAAAACCCCCTAGATAAACAATATATTGAGCCAGAACCTTGAGAGGAGATCGTGCATGAAAAAGGGTAAGAGCTTGGAAACAGATTATTTTATTCGAGAAAATGCCACCTCGAAACATAAATTTGACCACGAACAAAAGAAAAAAAATAAAAAGGCCCATGACGAAGAACTAAAAGCTCTGCACTTCATGAAATGCCCCAAGTGCGGCCACGATTTAGAAACCAAACGCATGAGCTACATTGATGTTGACCAGTGTACGAGCTGTGGTGTGCTCGTATTAGAGCCAGATAACGTTGATCGTTTTATTGCAGAAGAACAGTCTATTTTAAAGTCTCTCATTGATTTTTTTAAGTAAGCTACTCAAACATTTTAAGGCAGGATTTATTGACAATGACCTATTTAAGACTAGCGTTATCGCTACTTTTTGTTGCCCTCCCTCTCATGGCAGAGCAGGCCACAAGCAAAAAAATAACTTCTCTCAAAGAGAAAACCGCACCAAAAATGTCCTTTCTCAACGACAAAAAGGATGATTTACACGGAAATATTTCCATTCCTCATGAAAAATATATCCTGCCTAATGGCCTGACCGTCATTCTCTCTGAAGACCATTCGGCGCCTTTTGTGGCCACGAGTATTTGGTACAATGTTGGCTCAGTGAATGAACAGCCACAAAAAACTGGTTTAGCTCATTTATTCGAACACTTAATGTTTGAAGGCTCGGTCCATATGAAAGACGATGCCCATTTTGTCTTGCTCGATGGAGCGGGGGCTTATGCCTTGAACGCCACCACGAGCATTGATCGCACCAACTATTTTCAAACCGTGCCAAAAAATCAACTAGAGCTCGCACTCGCCTTGGAATCGAGTCGGATGTATTTTCTCGATATCAATCAAGCGAAACTTGATGAACAACGAGCAGTGGTGAGAAGAGAGCGTGAACAACGCTTTGAAACTTCGCCTTATGGTCTCGCTACTTTGCATTTGTGGCAAAAAATATTTCCCGAGAACCATCCCATGTATGGCCGCATCATTGGGTCCCACAAAGATTTGGAAGCTGCGAAACTTAAGGACGTAAAAGCTTTTTATGATCGCTATTATGGCCCCACTAACGCAAGCCTTACTTTAGTGGGAGATTTCCAAAAAGAACCAACCAAAGCACTCATTGCTAAGTATTTTGGAAGCTTACCGAAATCAAAGGTTGAAGCGATACCAAAAATTCCTGAGGTCAAAATCACCGGCCAAGAAATTATTAACTACGATGAAAAGCTCGGCCGTTTGCCCCTGGTACGCATTCAATATCTGACACCAGCTCTTTTTCAAGCCGGTGATGCAGATCTCGACATAGCGGCCCATATCTTAGGCGGCGGCGAGAATGGTCGTCTCAATAAAGCGCTCACTAGAGATAAACCATTGGCAGGCAATGTCTCGGTCTATCAGCAATCCATGGAGCAGATTTCGGTTTTCACCATCGATGTACTGCTTAATCCAGGTGTCAATCCAAATGATGTGATCGCCACCATCGATCAAGTGATGCTTGGCGTGAGCAATGATCCGCCTAAAGCCGTTGAGATTGAACGGGGAAGAAATATCATCCTGACCAATTATTATTTTGCTCTGCAAGAATTTGGTGGCTCCTCGGGTAAGGCTGAAGCTTTGCAAAGTTATAACCGATTTGCTAAAGACCCCGGTTTTATGCAGAAGGATTTGGCCCGGTATCAAGCGGTAGATCAAAAAACTATTGTTGATTCAGTTCAGAAATATCTCCCCACGAACGCTCGTAAAATTCTCATCGCCACCCCCCAACCTAGCCAAGTGGCTCACAAGGAATAGTTATGAAAAAAAATCTTATTAAAATATTAGTTTCTGCTTCATTGATAAACTTCCTTAGTTGTACCTCGGTGCCCGTTAACAAAGGCCAGATACAAAACCGGGAACGATTAACCAAAGAGGAACAATGGCGTTTTGAAACGCCGAACACTGATAATCCAGCGGTTGCTCCGGTTTTTCCTAAAGTAAAAAGTCATGTTTTGAAAAATGGCTTGACCATTCGTGTGATGGAAGATCATCGCCTCCCTATTGCCCAGGTCCGTTTAGTTTTTAAAAATGGCTCGGCCGCCGATCCCGTGGGTCAAGCTGGTTTACAAAATTTGACGGCATTAATGCTTAAAGAAGGAACCAAAGAACTGAATTCCTTAGAGCTTGCTGAGGCCTTCGCTAATCTTGGCACTGAGGTCAGCGTAGCGGTCGCCAAAGATACGGCGCATCTTTATGCCGATGTGCTCTCAAATAAAGTTGACGATGCTATGAAGCTTTTTGCCGCTATGGTTCAAGAACCACGTTTGGAACAAACCGATTTCATCCGGGTCAAAACCCAGCAACAAAATGCCATCGCTTCCGATACCGCAGAGCCTTCTTATGCTGCTCAAGTCAGCTTTTTAATGGCCGCCTATGGACCAAAACATCCTTATGCCTATCCAAGCAAAGGGAATTTAAAAACCATTAGTAAAATTGATCTAGCGCAAATAAAGCAGGCTCATAGGCAAAATTTTGGTCCCAATAATGCAGCTTTGGTCATAGCGGGCGACGTAAAAATGGCTGAAATCATCAAACTCTCCAATAAAATTTTTGGTAAGTGGAAAAAAATCAAAAATAATGTAGCGAAAGTGAGCCTCCCACCGACGAGAAAACAAATGGAGACTCGGCTCGTATCTCGGCCCCACACGCCCCAAACTTATTTATTGTTAGGTCAGCCGGTGGCAAGTGCAAAAGACAAAGATTTGCCCATTCTCGAAGTGTTTCAACAAATATTGGCCGGAACTCCTCAGAGTAGGCTCGATAATAATCTGAGAGAAAAGAAAGGCTGGACCTATGGCGTGAGCAGTAGCATAAATCCGTTATTGGGCGTTGGGCCAATGATGGTGAGCACAAGTATTCAAGTGCCCTTTGGCTCAGATGCGGTGCAAGAAATGCTCGCCGAGTTTGAAAACCTAAAAACTAATCCCGTGACGGACCTTGAGTTAAAAGCGGCAAAAGAAGGCTTGCTTCATTCCTTCGCCAGCCGTTTTAATACGGTTGAAAAAATCGCCGCCACCATGGCAAATTATTTCGCCTACAACCTTGAGGCTAACTATGACGAGAGGTTCTATCAAAAAATAGGCGAAACCACCAAGGACGACATTATGGCGGCAGCGAAGCGCGTATTTAACCGCTCGGGCATGGTAGCCGTAGCTGTGGGCGAACTGGAAGTTATGCAGATCCCCTTAGCTAAAATAGACGTAGGCAGAATCACGGTTGAACGTGAAGGAACAGAAAACTAACTAATGTCGACGATAGTACTTAGTTTTTTCTTATTATTAGCGGCCTTTGTAGGAATGGCCGCTGGTATATTATTGCGGAAAAATAATGCAGGCGGAGAACTGCGCGGCTCTTGCGGGGGCCCTGAAAAAAATCCTGATTGTTGTTTGAAAAAACAAAAATCTTGTGAGTTCTTGCCAACTAAAAATGATTCAGAGGACAATAGCCCCTAGGTTTCACGAGGCGTTGTTTGCAGCCTTCGGTCAAAGCGAACCTAGCGTGACCCCGCTACGCTCGCAACGACGTTTAGGATTTGTAAACAACCCGTATTCACGGGGGATATTCATGAAGAAGGTTCTTTTGGCCTTAGCTCTGATGGCAGTCTTTCATCAATCGGCCGAAGCTCGGCCTGACCAAGTTTCTCGAGATGGTTATGTGTTTGGGGGCTTAGTTGGATCCATCGCCGGCTTTGGTATTGGTCATGCAGTCCAGGGCCGCTACGCCCAAATTGGGTGGGCTTTCACGGTGGGTGAAGGCCTGGGTATTTTAAGTTGGCTGACGGTTCCGTGGATTATTCAAATTTCGGGTAATCAATCCATAGCACCAGAAGTTATTTCCAAAATCGGCATGGCCATTTTTGGTGGTTTTCGCCTATGGCAAATCACCGATTTGTGGGTTCATACCAAGCCTGATCGACCAGTATTAGCTGATTCCATGCGCGAACGCGCGTGGCAAAAAGGCTGGTGGGGCGAGGAAAAAACGAGCACAGCGAGGGTGGCGAGTATTAATTTGTTTTCTTGGTAAAATCATCGTCATGGCGACCCTAGCGTCACCATGACGAATAGGTGTTGTTTCAAATTTAGTCTTGTCGCCACTTAATCGAGCATCCTTGGGATGGATACTGCTTTTCTTGAGCATCTTTGCCCGCCAAAAGACGCTCTAGCGCATCTTTTAAATCCTCGGTTTTAACCATCTTCTCATCGTGCCAAGAATCATCCAAACGGCCGTGATAAAATAAATGCCGAGCTTCATCGAAAAGATAAAACTCCGGCGTACAGACGGCATCAAAAGCCCTTGCTACGTCTTGATCGACGTCGAGCAAATAAGGAAAACCGTAATTTTTAAGCTGCCATCGAGCGAGCAGAGACTCTTTGCTATCGTCGGGATAGTTAAGGGAATCATTGGAACAAATACCCACTACTTGCAGTGATTTTTGATCATAGGCACGGGATAACCTGAGCAATCTATCCTCGATGGCTCGGACATAAGGGCAATGATTACAAATAAAAGTTATAAGCAAAGCGCGTGAATCGTGAAAATCGGCGAGGGCGAAAATTTTATCATCGACGCTATTAAGTTTAAAATCGGGGCATGGCATACCTAAGAGGCCTGCATGCGAGTTTAGAAGGGGCATATTTCCTCACTACCACAAATAGACAGTTTGACCTTCGGCAAGGTTATGACCCGCCGTATCGCTGATAAAACTCGTAATTTCAAGCAGTGGAAGCGGACCAAAAATCGCCGGGTTGGCTCCGCGCTCGGCGGGTGCAGTGCCGGCAGGGCTATCAGTTACCGCATGACTGGTTACCCGCAAAAAGGTACCCAAAGTTCCATCACCCGCCTTGTTTTGCCCATAGTCCTGCAAGCGGTTTTTAATCACTAATTGCACTTCGGGAGGGGCGACATTATTGAAAGTTGCGAATAAAGCGCCGCCCCCCGCATTTTTACTTGATTCATTTTTCAAAAACTTGGTTTCCGGCTCAATGACAAACTGCGCGGTATTGAAAGATTTGCCATCGAGCGCCAAGGCTCCGCCAAAGCTTTGGGCGCTATTATTTTCAAATTTACTCCGTTCAATAATCACCTTGCCCCTAATGCCTTTAAAAATAGCTGCACCGCCATTCCCGGCCGCTTTATTTCCCACGAAAGATAAATGATCTAGAATAATGGGCAGATTATCTTGTTGGTCGACGACTGCTAAAGCGCCCCCATGAGCGACCGTCGTGAGACTGTCGGAGAGTTTGAGATCTTTTAAAACCAAGCCCTTTCGTCCTTTAGAAAAACACAAGGCACCACCAAAGTTTTGTGATTTATTACCTTCAAAAATTCCCTTTTCCACGACGACATCACTGCTTTCGCTAACAAATATCGCACCACCAACATTGTCCGCAATATTTTTCAGAAAATGACCACCACTCACTTTAATTTTTTTAGAGTTTTCAATGCTCAATGCACCACCGGCATTTGCGATATTATTGGCGATCTCGGCCTTAACGAAGTCCACCGTTAAGCCATCAATCTCTCTTAGTTTAATGGCACCACCATTTGAACCAAGCAGCCTTCGAGTTTTATTGTTGGTGAGGACAACATTATGGATAGCGATGTCTTTACTCTGTTCAATGTAGAGACCAGCGCCCCCGTCACTTGCCGCCGCCGCATTGGCAGTGCTATTGCTTTCAAATTTAAGCTCTGCCACCGTGCTATCTGAAACATTTTTCAGATAAATCCCGCCACCAAATTCCGCCTCTCCCCTTCTCACTACCGCGGGCTTAAGACTCATAACCTTGATATTTTCACCATAAAAAGCACCGCCCCGCGCCTCAGTGGCAGAAGCGCCTCTAAGTGCTTTATTATCAAGCCACTCCCCGCCATTGACGTGAATTTCTTGACTATTGCTAAGGTGGGCAAAGCCACCCGATTCGGCGAGGTTTTTCTGAGCACTAACATTGGTTAAATAAAGCGTTCGCGCATATTCGATTTTTAATCCCGCACCAGAGCCATCGGCGAAGCGATTGTCTTCAAACTTGCAGTTAAAAATATTGATATCTTTAATAGGCTTCGAAGCCGTTCCAATGATCGCCACCGCGTGGCCGCCCACCACATTCCTAAAAAGCATTCCTCCCAAAAGAGTTATGTTGCCCGAAGCACCTTTGATGGTAATTAACGAATCCAGTTGGCCATTTCCGTCGAGAATAACCAAATCCTTAGCTTCCAAATTGGTCAAAGTCTTTTCAACGCTGTCGCCCTTATGATAACCGCCCACCAATTTAATATTTTTCTTATCGATAATTCTAATCTTAGGACTCTTATAAGTTCCCGCTGCAATAATAATCTGCTCGCCGCGAGAAGCAGCTATAGCTTCGGCAATCGTCTTAAAAGCACTTTCCCAGCTCTTCCCATCGGGAGAAGAGGCAGTGCTGGCGGCGTCCACAAATATACCTTTAAGCGGAATTTCTTGAACTTTAACACTCAGGGGAGGCTCAGTATGGCTCAAACGAGGCTTGTGTTCAGGTTCTTTAGTTTTTTCACAGCCCTGGATGCTGAGCAAGGAAGTTGTCAGGCACACCAAGCCTAAGATCTTTAGTTTCCTACTAATGAATTTATTCATTGCTTAACTCACTTAATACATAGGTTTTTAACCATATCATTGGTCAATGGCAGGTGTTATTTTACACTAGTTATGTGGCATCTTGGCATTCATAGGGCAATGGGTTTTTTTCTTGACCAAATCGCTACTTAGCAACCTCTACAGCAATTACGATTGGTTTAGCCAACAACGCTTTTTTGAAGGGAAAGCCTAAGCATGTTATTTTCTAGCAGGACTCCAGATGAGCCATGGCGCAAATGATGCAAGTTTCTATAAAAAAAGTGGCCCTAACCTTTATTCTCACCTTAGGCCTCAGCATTGCGCTTGGCTTTTGGGTGCAGCATGTTTTGCAAAGAAACGTGGTGAAAGAGTACACCACCTTAAGTGAAATTAGCGCCTACACCAAAAGCCTGCCTGAATTTCCCGCATCAGATGATAACGATTGGACTGACCCCCAATTTCAAGCTTTCGATAAATCTCGCGATTTGACAACGTGGCAAAAAATTCGTCTTCTCTTTAATATTTTTCAAGCTCCCCCCTGGAGCCCCCAATATCTCGCCCGCGAGTTAAAAAAACTCACTAATAGCAACCAAGAAATGGGGCTCGTGGACGGTAGCAACAGCTTTATTCATATTAAGGCTCCACCAAGCACGCGCCTTTTGGTATTTGGCGATATGCATGGAGCATTTCATTCTTTAACGAGGGATTTATTACATTTACAAAAATTAAATTTATTAAATAATGAGCTTAAATTAATCCCTGGTATTTATATTATTTTCAATGGAGATTTCATCGACCGTTCTCCCTATTCCATCGATTCATTAATTTTGCTTGCAACATTAATGAAACAAAATAAAACCCAGGTTTTTTATATAGCCGGTCGCCACGAAAGAGCGTCAAACTGGTCTGATTTTGGTTTGAAAAGAGAATTAGTGGCACGAGGCTATCCTTATTCTGACCAGCCTGTTCCTTTTAAGAACGAAATAAATGAATTTTTTAATACTCTTCCCGAGTCGATTTATATCAGCGCACAGAATCCTTCTCACGACGTAGTACGCATAGCCTTTCATGAACATTTGGAATTGTCCTATGATGAAAAGATGATTTCTCCGGCTTTCCTTGAACAAAAAGATCCCGTCAAAGCTTATCAATTTACCACTAACAACGGCACCGGTCCTTCCATCGACGTGAGGGCGGCAATTAAGACAGAAGAATGGCGGACGGCCAATCGTATCAAACATGGCATTGGCCTTCTCGATCAGGATCATGGCGCCACTACTTGGGCCTCAATCTCTTCACCGATTACGACCCATAAAACTTATCTAAATGTCCATGATGATTCTTTTATCGAAATTATTATTAAAGATGACATCGAGAAATCGCTTATTTTTTCCCATTACCAAGACCCCCGAGGGGAAGATGGTTTTAAGAAAACTGCAGAAAGAAGCCTCGTTTTTGGGGCAAGCCCTGAAAAAAGCCTTAACCGCCATTCGATAAAAATTGCCTCCACGATGTCCTTGATCCGGGGCGTGCCGACCATGGGCAAACAAGCAAAACGAGGCATAAATCTAGCCATCAACACCTTTAACCTCGCCCCCGACGAGGATGACCTCAATATTCGTTTTTACATCGATAACGATGATTACACCCCCCAAAACGCACGCCGCAATATTCTCGAATATAAAGAAGAAGGAATAGGACTATTTTTATTACCAACTGGCACGCCCACGATCATGTCTTACCTCGACAAAATCAAAAAAAATGAAATCGCCGTCTTTTTTCCCATCACCGGATCGGCTGCTTTACGAAGAGCGGATTTGACCAACATTATTCATTTTCGACCCACCTATGAGCAAGAGGTGAAGGCACTTATTAAAACTTTGGCTGAAGAATATGGGGCCCTCAAATTTGCTTTTCTCTATCAAGATGATTCCTATGGACGCGGACCTTTTGAGGAAGCGGTAAAGCAACTTAATGCCTATGGCATCACCGAATTCACCGCTATGCCTTATGCGCGCGGGGCGGTTTCTTTCCAAAGCCAGGTCAAGCAGCTAAAACAAAGCCAAGCCGACGCTTTGGGTCTTTTTGCCACTGCCACCGCGGCTGAGGAATTTATTCGTCAGCTCGGCACCGATTCCCTCAGCAATACCCAGGTCTTTGGCATTTCTTTTGTAGGTGAGCTAACCCTGCGCCGTTTCGCCAATCGCTTAGGCATC
Source organism: uncultured Myxococcales bacterium (assembly GCA_964368985.1). Lineage (GTDB taxonomy): Bacteria > Myxococcota > UBA727 > UBA727 > JABDBI01. Next base: position 24,855 of record CAYJDW010000009.1, read on the forward strand.
AATCTCATGCTGGCCTCTCCCGTGCCTAATCCTAAGAGCTTTAATGAGCCCATCGCCATAAATTACCGAAAAGCGATGGATGCCAATAACAGCGATTATGATGTTTTCTCCTTCGAAGCCTTTATCGCCTCCTCACTTCTATTTCAGGCTATAGACAGCATTACCGAAAAAAACCCAAGCCCCAGCCAAGTTATCAAGGCCGTAGAAAACTTTGCTCCCTCCAATTTCATGGGTTTCCCTCTCAGATTCGACCCCAAAACCCGTTCCCTTGCCAGCAGCGTGTGGATTGAAAATAGCACCAAAATTAATTGGTCTAAGTCCTCAATATATTAGCGATTTGCCCCTAGTTGACACTATTTATCCTACAGTTATCATGACTTTACTATGAAGAAATTAATAACACTACCAACTATATATATTGCCACAGCTGCTTTTATGTCTTTTACTGTATTACTTAAGCCATTAATAAAAAAGTTAAAAAATAAGCAAACAGATAAACTAAAAGAATATCAAAAATCATTTTATCTCTCTCGGCGCTAATACCCGGATTTCCGAGGTAGTTACTCAGCAGCTCAAAATGGGGACTTTAAAGTTATCTTTGTATAGCGGAAGGAAAGGATTTTCGCTGGCTAATCTATGTATGATGAAAATGACGGAGGAGTTTATTGCCTTAGTAGAATCAAAATTAAATTTGTTCGAATAAGGCAAGAGATAGGAACTATAAACGCCCTTTTTCCAAAATACGCATCTATCCAAGACTAAAATTTTTGCTCCAAAATCATGATGCCTGGCGAATTGCCACAAGGGCCGGTATACCAAAAGGTAATCGGCCTACAAAAAAAATCCTCCGCTTGGAGGATTTTTTTACTGCCCTTCATTAGGTCAGTTATTTATTATTAGGGGTCGGTAAAGTAGCTCAATAAGCTAATAAGTTGCGGATTTGTTGCGTAATCAATGGGCTTATTGCCATCTGCATCTATAGCATTGGCCATCTCGCGAGCAAATAAATCATAATCAGGCAAAACCGATGCTTTTTGAAATACGAGCGCGGCTGTCCCATAATTATTTCCCTTCGCGACCAGATGAAGAGGGGTTGTGTAGGCTATGCCATTGATTGTTTGTCGAGCACTGAGGAGAAGCTTCATTAAGCAGGGTGTTTTTTTATAGGGAATCATTATATTATTTGCGGCATTTTTCTGACTATCATTCACGCTTGTTTTAAGAATATTAAAGAGAGCATCCACGTCAGAACAAAAATCCAATGTTGTTATTATATCTGAACATTCGTTAACAGTATTAATTGCTATAGGTTCTGCGCTCTTAGCTTGCACGCTTAAAAAGGTGATAATAATCGCCAGAATAGGAATCATTTTTCTCATGAGACCTCCCCCTTGTTTTTTGGAAGCATTTAAGATGTTTTTTTATGATAGTGGTGAAATAATTTAATTTGCAATTATCTTTATGCTCTTTTTTATTTCTCTGTCTTAAAATTGCTCATTTTCCCTAGTATTATCTGGCTTAAACGAAAAGTTAGTATCATAGCCAATACGCTGATAGAACTCGCTCCAAAAGATCTTTATTTTTAAGTTTTGATTAAAAATCTCAGCACAATAAAATAGTTAAAAAATATCAAAGCGAGCGATTTACCCAATTGCGTAGAAGTTGTCACTCCAAAAATATCCTACTTATACTCTTCATTGCTTAAGTGGGACTGGTAAGAGGATAAAAATAGAAATGGCTTTTTCATAAAACTACTATTAATGCATGTTTTGTTAAATATAATTTCAGCTGCAGTTTTCGCCTGTCCAATGGCTGAAAAAAAGCAAGGAAATCCACAAATCATACCTGCAAAACAAATTTGAAAGGGCATGCTTGACATATTTTGAATCATTAAAAATGCTATAGCAAAAGAATAAATGCCTTTTCAAAAGTGCTTTCGTTAAGAGGCAAGAAATTATTAGGAATTTCTAAAAGTTATTCTTCGTTGCTTATTTTCCTCTGATTATTTGGAGTCTGTAGGGCCTGAAATGAAAAGATGTTTCCGAGGGTCATTAACATCATATTTATCCTGATCATCGAGGAAAGTCTTTACTCTCACGATATTATTCAGAAGCAACTCTTCTTTTCGGATGCGTTGATAATAATCAACATATTTATCGAGCAATGCCTGGTCTTTCTCCGCGGTTCCATAAATATTTGTTTGTAGATACTTAAGGTTATCATCTTGAAGAGTTCTAAATTGATTACTTAATCTTTCTAATCCTTCTTTGGTGTAATCATTTGAATTGTATTCATTAAAGTCCATCCCCTGAACCGCAAAGGAAGAGAAAATTAATGCAAAAGTGCTGGAGACTAGAAAAGTGCGAATATAACACATTTTTTTTACCTTTTATGATTATTTAGTTAGTGTCGACGTGGTGATATCGATGCTAAGTATAGAAGTCAAGCTATTGTCTTGTTAGCTGCTGGGCGGGGCCCTGCGAACAAAGCTCGGCACGACAAGCATCACGTGCTTAACTTGACATCTCTCCGGCATTCATCCCGGAGAGATGTCAAGCAACATCATGCTTGGATCTATCCAGAATCCACCTTCGCTATCTAGAATTTCTAGTCGGACAAAATCGCTAAAAATTATTCGCTGGTCGAGATTATTCGGCCCACCCACGTTAAATGTTTTTACCAGCATGGGTTTTATTAATTTAAAATATAAAATTTAAGTCACGAAGAGCTAAAATTCGAAAAAAATCTGGTTTGTGTTTCCTATAATCTTCGATGTCTTTTAAGTATCTTATCTCCAATGCCAAGAAAATTTTTCATGCGTATACCCTGCCTGATCTATAACATCTTGCTATTCCAGTTTTTTTTGTTAAATAATGAATAAATAAATTCATATGGAGAATCAAAAATATGGAAATCATTAAATGCTTATTTTTGTTGGTTTTTATCAGTTTTACTGGGCACGCTGGTATGGCGCCAGTTCAAAGTAATGGCAATGCAAATGATCAGGGTCTGGTTTTTCCCGCTATGCTCGGAGTTGATACTTATAATTTAGTGGTAAACCTTCCTTTAAATATCGCTCAGAAGAATGCCATAATTCGATTAATAACGCCGATATATGCCCATGAATGGGGGAGCCGAGCAGAAAGGGATGCTGCCGTTGATGCGCTTCGTGGTTTAGATATGAATATGAGAATCCAGCTCAAGGCTGCGCTTCAAGCAGATAACCCGCTCTAGTGCCTCATCGATATTCGATTCTAAAGTAGTCGTTTTACTGGCACATTAGCTCAGAAATCATTATTTTTGGCGAATACTACTAACATACCGGTTTTTAAAGATTTTTATTCTACTGGGTAATTCTCCCATTTTTGAGATGACTAGCTTTAAAAGCCGAAATCCTCATAAGTAGGCTGGATTGCTTGAAATTTCTCCCAGTCTTCAACTACTGAGCTTGATGTAAGTATATCCATATAAAGACGTGCTCGCCTGTCTGCTTCAAAATAACTACCAACATGATCTTCTGGATTTTCTTTCACGTGCTCACTGCCAAAAGGAGGAATCTCATCAAAAGCACTTTTAGAACTTGGTAAAAGCGCACCTAAAGTATTTCTAAGAGCTTCATCAAATATAACCCATGACTCTAGCTCCCACTGAGCGAATTTTTCATCTGAAATAGGAGCATAAAAGCACTTTTGAGGATCTGCAAATCCATAAAAACTCACAATAATATCAGCTGCAATTCCGTGCATTCTATAGGACTGTTCAGTTGCCCCATAGGGCGTCCATGGAACTCCTGCTCGAGACGCCACCTCTTCAAGTAAGTTCTTTGTTCCTAACAAAGAGCTAATTTCTTCAGCTAAATCAAGATCACAAAGATCTCTTAAATATATAAAACCGGTAGGCTGACGAGTTTGCTTGCTTATTTCAATGAGAAACTGCTGAGCATGAGGATTATACTGCACAAGACCATAATTAACTAAAAGGTGTGCGCAAAGTTGTGCCACTGGTTTTATTAAATGCTGGTCCCAATATGATTTTACTTCTTGGTCGCTAAAAGCTCCGCCTTCATGAGCTATTTGTTGTCCCGGCGATGTATAGGCACTAAAGGCTGGAAGATATAAATTTTGTTCCCAATCAAGCACATTGAGATCGCGAACAAGAAAAGCAGGGCCGTCATCCGCTGTATCCATCGATTGCATATATACTTCAGGGATAATATAAAAATTCTCTTTCAGATAAAGTCTTTCTTTTTGATTCTCACGTTTCTTTTGCGTGGCCGAAATATAGGCAGAAGTAATGATACTTCGCACGGCTAATTTACTAAAATCTTGACTTTTATTAGGTTCGTAAATACCACGAAAAACATGATCCGTCGGCAACTTAATGCCTATTGCGATGTTGTTAGGACCATCATTCATTAAATCTTTGTTGATCGCATAAATACCTTTTTGTAAGTCAAGAGTCACTGTTCGAGATGCAGAGAGACGAACGACAAAAGGATGCCTATTTCTAGGAGGACAACTGTAGTCGGCTTTATTAAACAAAAGGCTTGCTTCTTCATTAAAAGGATGGACAGGAAAGGCTAAATCGTCACCGGAGCAGAAACGATTGAAAAAAGTTTCCCAGCGCTTTAAATCTGCTGTGCGCGCAAAAGTCAGCACCTTATTCCTGGGAATACAGGCATATTTTAAGGCTAGAGGACGCTTTTCCTGTCGATTGTGATGGCGAAAATTATTAGCATCTGCTTCCCAATCCATCCATTGATCAATGCTATTGCTTTGCCAATTTATTGGTTTTACATTGAAGCTATAACTAGCGATGGCAATAAAAAAGCATCCAAAATAAATATTATATTTCATGATAAACGTTTACCAAATAACTTCTATCTGGTAAAGCGGTTAAAGAGTGTTTTTTATTGCAAAATAGAGAAATTAATCAACTATGTTTAAATATATATATACAGTTATTTTATCTTTTTTATCGGCGACTAGTTTTGCTGGATACGACATTGTTGATATTAAAGAATTTTACGGCATGGCTATAGATAGTGAATACGCAAATAAATCCGGCACTATCAATATATTAGCCGAAAATTTCCGCCTTATTTTTAGCTTTATTATTGAGGGGCGTAAGTACGATGGTGAATATTTTATTGCCACCAAGCCTGTTGCGAACACTACTGTCGCTCTTAAATTAAATCAAAAAGTTAAAGACGAAAGCCCCTCTACTCAACTATTTGTTACGACATCTTTTCAACTATGGAAAAACGATGATAACCATAATGAGCAAATTGAGTTACGATTCACCAAAGAAAACATGGAGTTAAAAACCTATGTCAAACTTTATCCAAAAAATGATATTAATAACGATCTTCCTGACGATGAATTTTATCACGATGGCGCCCCCAATTTAGAGGAATATTTTTCGAGCTCCTTGGGAAAAGCCAATTGGCAAGGCGTACGATTTGCCGATTTAATAGCCAAACAAGGTGATTACGATTTTTGGGATGGCGTTCAAAATCCTTTCGAATTATTATTCTCTAATTCCTGTAATACCGCATTTTCAGTATCTCTATTTAAACTTAAAAGATTACGTACAGAGCATGACGAACTGTTTAAAATTCCTCTCCAACAAGCACTAAGCGTGGTACTGGATTTCTATGGGTTGAAACTTCACATTGAGGACGATTCACCCCTTGTTATATCTATAGTTCCAGCTCACCATTTAGAAGAACGCATGCAGGCTTGGCTCACAACAGCGAATGTTTACTCTCTAAGTATTGCCCGCATTTTAGCAACGCTTGTGTATATAAACATGTCAGACCAAGCAAACGCTTTTTATCAGGCTTTGGCTGAATTAGATGCTGAACATCAAAATTATATTGGTCAAAATATTTATTCATTTTGGTCTGATATATTTGAAAAGTGCGAATATGAGGTAGAAAAAATAGCTATTAATCCTTTGTGAAAAGTAATCCCCCAGACTTGTTATACCAGAAAGCCACCAATATTTGCCTAGGCCAGTTTGGTAGCCTCCACAAAGAGTAAATTCTAAACCCTGCTCTTCTAGTGTCACCATTTTTTTAACATCATACTCTCACATCTATCGACCAATTTTCTCGTAGCGGGTATAGGAAGGACAAAAAAAGTCCTTCATGTTACTTAACTCCCTAAGGCTAATTTCTTGCACTTTTAACGTGAGAGCAACCGGCTAACTTAACAGGTTGAGGAGTTTTCAATGGAGGAGCTTGCAATAATTGAAATTGGTTTTTAAGACTATAGATATCGGGCCATGTATCCTTAATCCTTTCAAATGAATCTGTGTTCCCGCATATATAAAGCCTTCCACTATTATCGAGAAACAAGCTGGAAGTTTCTCCCGCACAGCAAGCTATGATCGGTTTATCAGAAAATTTTTCTACTTTGGTGGGACCAAGTTTATATTGTTCATCACTCCCGTGACCAAGTTTGCCATTTGTGCCATTTCCCCAGGTCCACACGTCCCCGTTAATATCGAGTGCAATGCAGTAATTGATTCCTGCTGCGATAGAAACAAAATATTCATCGTTAACAAGGATTGGCAATGTATGGGCTTCTGCAATGACGTCATCATTTTCATGAAGCATGTATCCAAAAAACCATAAGCGGCCCTTCGAATCAAGAGCGAGGCTGTGAGAGCCTCCAGCAGCAATTGCGGTAAAATATTCTTCCGAATTTATTCTCGTAGGGTGGATTTGGTTAATGAGATCTCCATGACCCAGTTGACCTTTTTTTCCGTCTCCCCAGGTCCATAAATGGCCGTCTGCATCCAGTGCAAGGTTGTGGCGGTAGCCAGAATCGATAGCGATAATATTCAAAAGTGATTCTATTTTTATTGGCTCCTGGGTGGGAAACCCGGTCCCAGCAACATTTTCGCCATAGCGCCACACATTGCCTTCCTGATCGAGCATGAGGCCATGGCGGCATCCAGCGGAGATAGCCTTAAATAGTGGCAAACCTAATTGTTGTTCAAAACCAGGGTGCATCCCTGAATTGAGCCATCGCCAAATATTTCCGTTTTCATCAAGTGCCAAAGCGTGTTCTTTTCCTGCTGCTATAGATATTAGGCCCGTAGGAAGAACCGACTCACTAAATTGAGGTTCAGAAATATTGTTTTCGCTCCAAAAAACCACGGATCCCTTTTCACCGATTGCCCAGTTGTACCTGTTCCCCATAGCGATGGGTTTCGAGATGGATTCGGTGCTAAATAGGACGCTCAGAGCTAAAAGAGTGTAGCTGACTAATTTATTCATCTTATCTCCTCGATAATTCGATAGCCGAAAACCAATCTATCTTTTAGCCCTCACCGTGCAGGAGGCAATAGGAGAATTTTCTCGTCGAGAAACTAAAACAAGAATCTGAGGCTATGGTTTGCGTTTGCTAGATTGAGAACCCTAAACTTTATGCCATTTTTAACGATATCTAATTCAGCGAGCCTTTGTAAGGCAAGCAATAGTGACGTTGGAGGATTATAAGACATATTTATTGCATCTACCATGTTGATTTTATCCGTATACATTAGATCGCTACAGATATATTGATCGCTGCCGTTATTGTCGTAATAGACCAGTGTTTCAAAGGTTAAGATAAGCGTAATTATGGATTAGCTTCGCGAGTAAAATCAGGACCAAAGTGGTTTTAATTGCACATTAGCTCAGAAAATACTGACTGGAGGTGCGCTCCTTTAAGCTCACCTCGATCAGTCTTCGCTGATAGCGACGACGCAAAGTCTTAGACAAAAGGTGGCTCGTTTTGACTCGCCGTTGCTTACTTGGCTAAAACATTCAGAGGATAGAAGTCCGGAGCCACGAGCTTATAGTCGAACGAATTTAAGGCGCCATCAGTTTTTTTTGATTCGCTAGAAAAGTGTTTGTTACATGCCAATTGAAAATATAATGTCGTGGGCATACCTTGTGTTTCTCCTTCGAGAATAGTCTTCAATTCAATTTCAAAAGTTTGCTGCGACTTGCCGCTAACCCAACTGTGCCACGACCAATTATTCTCTTTAGAATTTTTTGGATTTTCCGTAAATAAAACGCTGCAGCTATCCCAATCTTCTTCCGACTCTAACTCAATGCGTAATGGTTCCATTGGAGAGACGTCTTTACTGACGGAAACGACCTTAAATGCATTTGGCAGCGTGTGCTTTAGGACAAGCTCTCCCTTGCTTTCGCCCGTCCATTTGGTCTTGATGGTAATATCTTTTTCATTCTCATCGAGGGTAACGCGTTCTTCATGATTAATGCGTGCTGGAGCGTTCGTAAAGCAGCCTTCATACGGCTCACCTCTTTTACCTGGCGCGGCCACCTTTTTGTCGTTCACCCAGATTTCATCAAGTGAGAAAGCCGCTTGCCGATCTCCCCCATATTTAAAATCAAATTTCGCCTCGCTACTTCCGATTGTTCTCGTGAGCGTGGTGTAGGTATGAATTTCTTCAGAAAGCACCATAGATTCAACGCAGCTTAATCCCACCGCTAAAATAAATAACCCTAAGGTCTTTGCGATATTCTTCATCATTATTCCGTCTCAAGCGCACGCTGGCGTGACATTTAGCCTTTATTCAGCCTTTTTAACTCTAGATCCAAACTTCAAACTCCAGATTTCAATAGCACCTCCTAAATTGCCCAGGCCAGCCAAAACCAATCTATGTCCGTTTTCGTTGAATATTGCCGTGTTAATTCGTTTAATAGAGCTTTCAGATTGAGATATTGTCAACAATAAGTTTCCACTTTGCGTTTCCCAAATACTCGCATGAGAAAAATCTGCGCTCGCTATTAAAAGACCGTCGCTACTAAACGTTGCTGAACAAGGAATGCCCGTTGGCTTTAGAGTGTACAATGAACTTTGAGTACCTAAGTCACATATTTCTACTGTGGAACCTGCAGAAGAAATGACTAGTTTCTCTCCGTTTGAACTTAAAGAAATACTCCAAACGGTATTTATATTTTCTTTAAAGAATTTGCCCGTTAACTCACCGTTTAAATTAAATAATGTGATTACTGAACCGGCAGCAACGATTACTTGCGTACTATCCTTATCGAAAATTGCAGCTGTTGGTTGGAAAGTGAAATCACCAGCTATGGAGTGCATTTCTCTACCATCGATATCCCAAATCTTAATAAAATGTGTCTTTTCCCATTTATCAGTAGCATGGCGAACAATCGAAACCGTAACAACTTTAGTTCCATCGGGACTAAACTCAGCGGCAACAACTTCTCCTTCATGCTCTAATTCTTGAAGTCTATTTCCATTTTCCGTGTTCCAAATTTTTGCTCCCTTCCCGTCTGAACACGTCAAAATTTTTGTTCCGTCACTATTATATCGAACTTTATTTATTGCATCGCCATGCCATAGAACCTTATCGATCTTGTAGTCAGCTATGCTATATATAGTCGCTTCGCGAAAGCTCGCTACAACAAATTTATTTCCATCTGGACTCAATTGTGCGTCGTAAATTCCCCAAGACGTGGTGATGGTTCTTTCTAGATGTGCTTCAATATTTCCGCCAACAACATATGCTGAATGCAAAAAAATAATTATCAAAAAAAATTTCATATTATAAATCCCTTAACAATTCTTTAGCGTAAATACCTCTTAATATTGCGCAGCTATAACGTGACAAAAAATTAATTCAATACACTGTACTATGCTTTTATAGAGTATAAATATGGACCTGGGGGCTCTCGAGAATACTCCGCAGAGCCGGCTACAGATTGGCAAAAATAAGCCACTGGAGCCAAAAAAATATCACGCGTCAAATAGCATGCATCGCCGTTAAGTAACATAAACGGCTTTTTTCGAATTTGCTTAGCTACTAATATCTTTGTGGCAATTCGCCAGCAATCTCACGGAGCAAACTCCGTGAGATTGGATTGAGCATAAGTAAGACAAAAGCCTAGTTTCTTTCGAACGTCACGCTTTAGCGTCCACCATCCACATAAACTCGGGTCTTTTGGTTAGTATGCAAGTTTTAATTAATACTGCTAAAAAATTATTTCACACCGACAAATAGGCAGCTGATATTGATTAATAAAACAGATTTTTTTTAATATCTCTATGCATTAAAAGACTAGACATGGTCGGTGCTTGATGTTTTAATTCAGTCGATATAGTGATCAAATTAATGCTAGTTAAATTTTAAAAAGGTTTAAAATGACAAAAAATATTTTATTTTTTTTATTGTTTGCGTCGACATTGCCAGCCATGGAGAAAAATTTTGAATCTTTCTCCGAAAACGAAAACACTATTTTCGGCTCAAATAATGAGCATTATAATAGTAAGCCCACCTGGGTGGAACGCCAATTTATTTTTGAGAATCCTGCGGTTGTAAAGGAAAAAAAAGTTCGTGGCAAAAGGGTAGCTAAGGAGCAGAAAAAACCTATAATTCCTGCTAATTACATGAATGATTTTGCAATCGAACCAGAAAATACTATCAATACTGGAAATCTTGGAAAAATGAAATTAAATTACATCCTAAATGATGATCAAGATTAACCAGACTATAAGTAAAATAAAAGTATTGTTAGACGCTGAAGGTCTAACAGGGTGACCGGACTCAGCATTTGGCACTATTGTCAATCCGCTTATCTTGGCCAACACTAAACGAAAGGCTTGCTCAAAAAACAAATTTACTGATATTTTTTAATCCATCTCATCATCGCTTTCATTCTAAGCAACCATTTTTAATAAGTAATTTAAAATCCACACCAACCCCTGTTGCCAAACATCAAGTATACATACATAACAATCCCATATTTAACGGTGAGTTATTCTTGCTTTTATCTGTCGAAGATAATTATGTAATAATTTATTATAAGGATAAAATAATGAAGTTAATCAGTTTGTATGTGTTTTTATTTTCAAATTTTTCAATTCTATATGCCCAAGATATTAAGTTTGTGGATTGCAGCAGTCAGTATACCGAGCAGCAGCAGCAACCCGTAAAAACTAAACAAAGAAAAATTTGGAAACACGACGAAGACTTGAAAAATTTATTTTTAAGTGTGCATGAAGATTTACCAGAGGGTTGTAAAACACCCACCAACATTTTGAACGAAATGAAAAAGCGAGACCTTGAGCTAAAGCTTAACAATATCACTAAGGATCTAAAGAAGGAACAGGTGTCATCTCACCTACAAAAATATAGGAACAGGAAGAAGAAGGAAGCAGCGGCAGCAGCTAGGGAGGTTTTGCAGGATCTGAATAATGCGGGAGTTCTGAATGATGCAGGAACTGTTAATAATATAACTATAAACTATCATTACAACGTATTTATAAACAATAAAAATATAGACAAAAATGAAGAGAATATTCCCACGGAAGACAACGAGGAACACAGCCATGAAGAGTCTATATCTATCAACACTAAAGAATCAGATGAAAACAAAGGAAATAAACTAAATATAAGATTCCTTTTAACCAATACTAATGACCAGATTATAAACAGAAATGAAGAAGATACATCTATCAGCACTGAAGAATCAGATGAAAACAAAGAAGATAAACTAAATATAAAATTCCTTTTAACCAATACTAATGACCAGATTATAAACAGAAATGAAGAAGATACATCTATCAGCACTGAAGAATCAGATGAAAACAAAAAAGATAAACTAAACATAAGATTCCTTTTAACCAACACTAATGACCGAATTAAAATAGGTAATATTACAAACTAGTTCAGCAATTTTTCTTAATTATCATTATTAAAAACTAGCTGTTGTTACTTACATTCATATTTTTTTAAGAGAAAGACTCTCTCGATTATAGTCAAATTCTCTTGTGAATTTTTGCCCATTTTCTTCAAACACTGCAGTAATATGTAGGATATTTTGTTCAGGAAAGTTTTTAGTTAGTTGGATATTTTTCGCACCTTCAATAATGCATAATTCATTCCATGCGCTATCTGCAAATTCAAAAATTTGTACTGCGTGCGGTAGCATTATAATAAATATATTACAGCTTTTGAGCAACCGGTAAGCACAGCTGCTGCCTTGATAACGAGTACCAATACAATTATTGTCTAGAGGAATGGGTGGGGTTTGTATTTCATGCCAGTTGCCATTTTCATTTACGATAGTTTTGAACTTAATGCTATTATCTCTCTGATATATCATAATCGCATTTTGATTAGGATGAATTGCAACATTTTCAACCTTTTGAATTTCAAAAACACAGGTAGGTGAATCTCCAATGCTCATCAACCTAAGACTATAGTCATCAGCATTAAAGACAACCGAGATCCCATTTGGCAATTCTTTAATCCATCCAGCGCGTGTAATTCCGCTTGCGGTGAAAGCTATTGTTATCAGGACAATAATGCTCTTTAAGTTTATCAACTTCATTATCAGCCTCTTTATTTTATAAGGGTTAAAGCTGTCATCAGTCTGGTTTTAGAATCTATCCGGCACCTTTTCTCGCGCTCTTTGTATCGTGGGCGTGAGGAAGAAAAATGTAGAGAATCAATTCTAGGTAAAGATTGACTCCAGATTCGTTAACTTGTTCTAGGCAATGGTTATGAATTATATTAATAATTTCATTAGAATTTTTTATGGTGTCATCGGTTAACAAATTAAAAGCAGCGTCATAAGCATTTTTAAATGTCTCTACAAAAATACTGGGCAGCATTCTCAAGCTAACGATAACACCTAATTTACTTATTTCATTGCTATGGAGTGTCGAGTATGAAGCAAATTTTGCAAGGGTGTTGTTTAGATTATCTAAGATGGAGATACCAAAATTTGTATCTGTTAAATGCCAGTCGAGGTAATGCCCGTAGAGGTAAGTTTGTAATTGTTTCTCTATCTTGGAATTCGGTGGGCATGTATGAGGCGTGAAGTTGTAGATCGTCCCGTCGATAATGTGGATTGCATTTTTGCGGAGCAGACTCCAGTCACTATGCAATGTTTTGTAAGTTTTATTATCGGGACTTTGCCATGGTGGTCTGTTTGCCCAGGCGATGGCGAAATTAAGAGCATGCACCATTGCCCTGGCAGTCGCCAAAAAAGTTGCGGTGCCTTGCTGTGGATCTTTAACATCGATCTTCAAAGCTACTAGTGTTTGTTCCACGGCTTCTTGGAAATCTTTAAGAAGTAATTTTTCCACATCGGAATAATGCGTAACGAAATTATTGATGGTTTCTAAAGGCAGGTCTCCTAAATTATCGATATCAGCGACGTTGAGTTCTAACGAATGCAACTGGGTTACACAAAACATCGATAAGATTAATAAGAAGTGGTTATTTTTCATTCCTAGACTCGTAGTTACACACGCTGCTTCAAAGGAGCCGGTGGGTTAACCTTTAAGAACATGGGTTTATTCTATAGCACCGTCGACGGGCGAAACGCAGACATGGCTGCCCATACGCAGGAGAAACGTAAAATCTAAGCTCGGAAAGATTTATGGCGACGTTAAAGATGCAGCTGAAGACAAGCTTTCTACTGCTAAACGCTCCTATTGGCGGAATTAGCGAGGAGGGCAGCATACAAGAAAAATTGAAGTTTAGGCTGCCTCTATACCAAACCCTAATTAATGGGAGACCACAAATGGGGAACGGTGCCAGATGCCGTCTTAAAGTCAAGACATAATTACGAGACTGTATCTTTGGTGCTATCAATTGCCCATAAAAAGTAGTTGAGCTTATTAAGCAATAAGATATAATTTAATACTATTGACAATGACCGCCATGCTTCCTTACTAAGACATGGTAAACATGCTATGCAGCCCCTCGCCTGTAAATGGGGCTTTGCAGCCATGACGGCGTCATCGCTTCAGAGGATTGACTAGAAATTATATAAAAAATAATCTCTATCTACAAGATAAAATACAGGTGTAATGCATTTAGAACCTCAACAACAATCGCTTGCTCTAACGATCTAGGCTCATGTACTGATAAAGAGGCACCGCGGGAGGGGAGCTTGAAATAGCGAAGCCAACTTTTGCGTAAAGTGATCTCGCAGCAATACGCTCAAAACCTGTTCCAACTGACAATAGAAAGCGATCAAATAATAGATCTTTTCTTTGTGGGGAACGAAAAATGCCAAGGACGGTACGAAGCCCAGCCTCACCATAGCCTTGTCCCCGAAATTTCGCATCCACTTCCATCAAGTCAATGCTGACAGTTTTCTCGCTTTCGCATTGAAGGTTCTGTTTTTGACAGTATGTCACACAGATAAAACCTATTTTTAGATCAGGAGCCGTTTTCGAGAAAATATGGAAAGAATACCTGGCCATCTCATGCCCAGGAATTTCCATGCTAGTGCCGACTCTTAGGAAAGCCTTTCCTTCTTTTCGTTGAAATTTATCGCCTTCCTTCAGCCCTGGCGAGATTAATTCTCCTGCAATCGTATTGCCAACGAAAATTAAAGAACAAAATAATAACACCACTAAATTTCTTATCAGGTAATTTTCCATTGTCTCACAACTCCAAAGATATACTGCTTTTATATTTATCTAATTTTTTCACTTGATATTTTAATTTTTTCACCGTATTTATCAGTCATTTTTTGAAGCCTGTTAATTTCATCTATTTCTCGCTGAGCATGATGAGTATTATTTTTGTATTTCTCCAGATTTTCAATAGTTTTATTACAATTATTATTCTCTCTATCAACGGCCAAGGCATTAATAAAGATCTAAAGACTGATGAGTGCATGTTGAAATTTCAACTGGAGCCGCGCTAAAAGACCTGCCCTGGCCCACCGATCAAGAAGCGATGGAAAACATCAAGAAGGGAAGTTTTAACTGCGACTAGCGCATCGTTTCATAGTTATCATTATTTGAGAGAACCATTGGCTCCAAATTGCCTTGAAGGAATCTATTACTTCTCGGAGGCGAGCATGGGTTATCAAAAAGTTCTTCTGTTAATTGTACTAGTCTTTCATATGGGTTCGCGTGCGGCAGCAGTAAGTGATTTTGACAATAATCGACTAAAACAACTCATTTTCTGGCAGCCTGAACGGATTAGGGAAACGGGAAAAAATAGTCTTGTTGCTGTCATTGATTCTGGTGTCAATATTCAAAAGAAGGAGCTGAAAGCACTGCATGGGTCCGGCTGGGATTTTATAAACAATGTTCCCGTGACCCTGGATGACGACGGGCACGGCACTGCAGTAAGCGGAATTATCAAACTGTTGGCCCCAGATACACACATTTTGCCCTTACGAGTAACTAATAATGGCGCCGGCACTAAGGAGACAGTTTTAGAGGCTATTATTTATGCTATTAAATTAGATGCAAATATAATTAATATATCCCTATCAGTTGATGAAAAAACGCTTAAAAAAGCACGAGAAATTGTTGGTCATGAAAAATTCAATAAGACAATATTTATTTTAGCTGCAGGCAATACCCACGGAGTATATTCAGAACTTCAATCCCAATGGACCAATGTAATCGTCGTGGCGGCAACCGCTCTTGACGAGCCAATGAAACTTACCAGCTATTCAGAATATGGAGCAGCCGTTGACATAGCTGCACCCGCTGGAGAGGCGCATGATGGTATCACGACCCTCGATGCATTTTCTGATGAGCCGCGCTTATTCAATGGAACATCGGCGGCAAGCCCAGTAGTGGCCGGAGCTTTGGCGCTCTTACATGAAAAAATACCCGGGGCAGATGCAGCCGCCCTAAAGTCCATGCTTCTCTCTCGCAGCTACCTTATTCATGCCCCGGACAACGCAGCCATCCGCATGCTCAATATTGAATGGCTTATGAATGGTTGTCCATGAGTTTTAAGTTCAGCCCAGTGTTCGGGCGGGAGGGAAGTCCCGACCCTTCGCACCACGTTCAATTAATAAGGATACCAGATCCCGTGGGAATCAACATAGCCCAACGCATCACTTGATACAATATCAAGCTCCTGGGTTTGGGGAACAACTAGATGATTTTCCATTTCGAAAATCATGCGCTGGAATTGCTCCTTATATCCACCAATCATCGCTGCTATTGACCATAAATCATCATGTATTTTTTGACCTTGTTTTAATGAATTAATGCCAGGAATAATTCCCATAATTATTAAGGTGCGCTCCCGACTTTCAAAAATAGGAATTGTAAATGTTCTATTTACGTCGTTAGCTTGGGCAATGGGAGAATTCGTATAATGATCTAACAGCGTGCCTATGTCGGCCAATATGGCTCCAGCTAAACTGCTTGCTGCGCACTTAAGTTGATCCACATTGTATGTATTAATTTGGCTTTCAGAGGCGGGTTTAGACAATAAACTGAGGATTTCATTGGTGGCAGCTTCTTTTAAAGGCACAATGGTTTCTGAGCCGTCGTTGCTTGTTCTTAAAATATAAAAATCTTGCTCAGCTGGGTGTACACTAATCTTTGATTCTATGAGTGATTCACTTTTTATTTCTTCAGGCTCAGTTGACTTTATTTCCTGATCGTCCATTTTCAGGAGCGCGTTTAATCCTTCGCCTTTCTCCTTCTTGGGCCCCGCGTCTCGCGGTGTTGCTAATTTTTGTGGTGCATTTTTCTTCTTTTTTGCACGCGGTGTTGCTTGCTTTCCCTTATTTCCTGCATTTTTTTCGCGGGCTTTTTGCAACTCCTCTAATTCCCTCTTCTGTGTTTCAATTTTTTTTTCTAACGCCGACATTTTTATGGGCTTTGGCTTTGGGGTTTTTTTGTTGTTTTTCCCTTTTTTATTCTTATTCTTATTCTTTGCTTTTTGACAATGTTCTATAGACATTAGTTCATCGAAGGCCATATCACTTTCGATTTGTCGCTTTAGTAACTTTTGGTTATCAATTTCATTGCTAAGTTTTTTAATTTCTGCATCTTTTCTTTTGCTGTATTCTTTTATTAGTAAATTTAATAAATTATGTACATATTTTGACACAATGCGACCAAGATCTAGCTGGCTATTTGATCGTGTATCCATTTTGGCGAAATCTCTGGCAGCCATGAATGCTGAAGTAAGCCCATTTTTTTGATCTTCAATTAAAACGATATTTAAATTTGTTTGGTTGCTTTCAGGGAAAAGCTTACTCAATTTCAAGTCAAACAGAATATTGCTGTCCATAAGCACCGTAGCTACTTTATTGTTATAAATATCACGGCATTTGGGGAAATCGAATTCTAAGACAGAGGGCATCACATTCGGTTGGCCGATTAATGGGGCATTTGCAGAAGCTACTATTCGCTCCATCAGCATATTGTTAGATTCTTGCGCGGTGGCTTTTTTTTCCAGTATATTATTTATTTGCTCGAGCAGAAAACCAAGCACTGTATTCCCGTTCACTAATTTTTCCGAACTCGAGAACGCTGATATATAAAACTCTTTTTTTAATGCAAAATATTTAACGATAAGTTCATCAGAAATTTTATTGTCCTGAGAGAGTTGGTTTTTTTCTTTGACTCTACCCTCTTCAATGCGGATGAAAAAATTGATAAAATTGATAATAATTTCTTTTTTCTTTTTTTCGTTTTTAGCATCAGAGATTTGAGAGACGATAGGGGTGAATTCATAGGGAGAGTCTCGGTACTCATCGGCATTTAAAGAGAATATCGTATGAGCAAAGAAGAGGGTTGATAAAATCAATATAAAATTTTTCAAGTCAGAACATTTATTCATTGCAATGTTTCCTTTTATTGTTAACGGCATGATTAGATGCCGCTGTCTTATCAATCAATCGGCTAGCTTAAAAATTCTTGAAAATTTTTAACTGCCTCAGGAAACCGCAGTTCTATAAGGCACCTGAGAATGAAAAGCAGGAAGAGAAAAAGGAAGAAGAGGTTGAAGGTGTTTCTATCGGATGAGGAAATAGAAGAAGAAATCATATGGTTCCATTTGATATATTTGAAATAAAACCAGAGAATATTGTGGTCACTAAGAAAGATTAGTGCTTTGTTCTTTTTGCCCATCAGAAGGCCAAATAAAAAATAAAAATGAGAGCAAAAACAACCATTTGCTCTCATTTTTTTTCGTTATATTTCGCTATCTTACAAAGTTTCTTCGACTTTCTATTCTGGCTTTTTTTAGTCTATCGAAATCTCTGAAAATTTTATCAAGGATGGTTTCTAAAGTTGTGACCAGGAGGTTGGTTACTTCGAGGGCATCTTTGGAACTCGCGCGGAACAAGGTCTTGCTCTGAAGATCGGTTAGATTTGCCCGTATTTCTTGTATAGTCTTTTGAGATTCTTGAAGAATCTCGAGCTCTGTTGTTATACATTGTGGGTTGAGTTTCTGCGCGTCAAATTGGTCGTCAAAACTTAGCAATTCACTAGACAAGGTGCTGACTCCGCTATCTTTTTTATTGGGATTTAAAATGGCATCTCTTATGCATTTCATATAGGTATTATTCAGAGAATTTATAATATTATTTGTAACAGTATTTATCGAATCCATATGTTGACTGACGGGTGCTCTGCTGGATTGATTATTTTGAATAAATTCTTTAACCGCGGCAACGACTTCACGCCATGTATTTTCATCTGCGGCCACAATTCTCGCTACCATTAAATTTTCTTTTGCAAAAGCCGCAGTATTACCACTAATTATCACCCGCTTGATCTCATCTGCTGTTTTTGCCGCGAAAGAATTTAGGGCGCCAAAAATCAAGATAACATTAAAGAAACTAAATATAATTTTCATATTTTTTACACCTTTAAATCTTTTGATTTATTTCCTTATAATTGATTAACAATTTACTTAAAATATTTCATTTAATGATCTCTAAATATGAAATTCCAGATGATTCTACCGGGACCTCGAAAGATGAGCGCTTGAAGAGTTTTTTCACTCCTAAGCTCTCAATTTTATTAAGTAAATTTTGCTTTTATATTTTCTTGAGAAGAATCGATTCTGATCCAAATTTGCCCGTCTTTAAGTTAAATTTCACGGTTCTTTTTGATTCGATTAATCCTAAAGGAAACTCTGTATTGCCATCGTGAAATTTTATTAAATAATAAAAGTTTGTTTCACTTTCTATATTAATGCCGTTTATTTTTATTAAGTGTTCTGTGCGCAATGAAGCGTTAGCTATAATAAAAGTAAGGGAAGGGTCTAGACTAAAATGATTATGAATATCTTGTAAAGCAGGTTGTTCAAATCCCTGCATCCTGGTGTGAAAAATTAAAGCAATATATTTTCTCAATCTAGTGGGATCGTATTCATTATTTTTATTTATCTCATTTTCAAGAACATTTAAGGGCTCTAAAGAATAATTTATTTCTTGTGCTTGATTATAAGTTTTTGGTGCTTGTTTACCTACAGTAACTTCCCGATTAATTTGTTTATAGATAATAGTGTTTGCACCGTCTCTAATGATAATATTTGAGCGCGGTAAATCTTTGGCAACGTTATCACTAATAAAAAAATTTGGAGAAGTATTTTCACTCTTGTCTGCTATAAGATTTAATTTCTCAAAAAAATTCTTGCTCTCCTTGTCGGGCACTTGAGTTATATCACTGTTAAGTATTACAGAACTTATATAGGCTTCATAGAGCTTTTTTGCAGCAGCAAATTGACTACTCAATATGCTGTGCCCGAGGTCTTTAATCGGGTAAAAATTGCCAAACAAGCTGTTGATAGAAGCATTCATCCCAGTAAATATTAAGTTTTTTCTAAGCATCAAATCCTTACATAGATCTACTAATTCTTGATGTTTTAATGCTGATACTTCATAAGTTTTTGACACATCATTAAAAGTAGCCACAATTAGAAGATCAGTATTGTTATCTTTATTTTTTAAAAACTCATACGTTGATTGTGATGTGCTAGTTGCTTTGTACTGGCAGGCAATTTTAACTTTGTATTCCTTTCCTTCTGCTCCAGCTGGTACATTAAAAAAGCTAACTATAAGGAATGTAATAGATATTATTTTATTCATTTTTTAATCCACATAAAGCATTCAGTATTATATATCAAATCTCACATCAAGATCACGCGGATTTTTTATTATATTGTGGAATCACTCAGATCTTTTCTGAGCAAAGATTTATCTTAATAGGGTCAGCAGTAGCCATCTTATTTCTTGGCCATTTATTCTTGTTATTGAGGCCGCCAAAATAGCATATATAATTGGCTAATTATTCATATACTTACACAGTATTTCTTTTTTGCGTCACTGTCTACGCATGACGTGATAATTCTATTGGTTTTTGATCTCACTAAAAATGAAAAGCCATCGTTTATGCACTCGTATAAAAAAGTAAAAATATCGGCATGGATTTTTGGCAAACCACAAGGACAAGAAGTGCTAAAGAGCTTAGGGCAATAAAGAGAGCGGGAGCGAATGATAATTGAAAAAAATTATCGTTGCCCCCGCTCTCTTATCTATAGAGACCAAGCCTTATTCGTTTTTCCACCACGCTTGGGCTTGTCTTGCGCAATTAAAAGCGTTCAATCCGCCATGCTCGCATCTAACTTTGGTTTTAGCCGAATAGATTTGCGAGGCCGGATTATGCAAGGACTGCCGCTTCCCCGGAACGCCGTGCATCCAAGCGCCGCACTCCCAACACCAAACAGCGCCACAGCCTCCTCCCATAATTGCTTGGGCAGGATTATCTGGATTGCCTCCACATACCATGGTCAAACATCCTTCATTCTTTTCAATTACATTTTTGCAGTCGGGGTTAGGACAGGGCTTTATAGATTCATTAAATTCAATTTTCAAAATTTTTGAAGTATTGCATTGATGTCGTCCATATAAATAGGTGCTTTCACATGAAACACATATGTTTCCGTGGCAGGTAGGGCAATTAAGGAACTTGTATCCTTTTTTTCCCATATCTTTGATGTCATCCGCCATATAAAAGCCTTTACATCCTTCTACCGGACAACTTTTAATACCAGAGGCATTTCTACTTTCGCGGTATTTTAAGTTCTCGTAGCGCTCTCCCAAAAGCTCCTTGGCAGTTTTTTTTGTCATGGTAAATTTGCATTCGGGCTTCCGGCATGCAGGGCAAATAATATCGAAATTAAATTCCTCGTTACATTTAAAACCTTCATCTTTTACTAGCTCGCTACAATATTTCTGGATACAACCCAAACATATAGAACTATGGCATCGTGTCTCATTAAGATGCTCTACTTTTTCGAAGCAAAGTGGACACTCAGCCAGCAAAACCGGCTCGATAGCTATTTCATAAACCCGCCCTGGAGCATGAAGAGCCTGCAAATGATCCGTGTTGGTAAAATGAAATACCCTTGAGTTAAAACGAGAATTTTGAAGGGCCTCGTGCACATTGCGAACGTTGTCTTCCGCATCGTCGGCAAACACAATAGTTTTAATATTAGCAAAAAAATTAGGGCTAAGCTCAATCAAGCTGCTGAGCACTTCTCCCTTGGTGAATCCACCACTCGCAGCAACAATAGCTTGCCAGGATCCAGCATTAGAGCGGGTACCATTTGGCTCAATTTTTTGGGCCAAGTGTCCCTGAAATAATCCAGTATTATCTTGAGCTAAATTGATCCCTGCTTCTTCAAATCTACGCACGACTTCATCAATAGTGTCAAAACTTCGCGAAGTTAAGATGAGAACCTGGGACCCTTTTTGCCGCATTTTGTGAATATTTCCGACAGTCGTGTCCTGTAGAGGAGCAAAACGATTAGCGATATTTCGGGCAATCGTCGTATCATCGGCATCCAGAATCACCAACACAGAGGGACCAGCTAAATCTACCAGGGGATTGAGATTATCGCAGGCTGCTAATGAGTGTTCTAAGTTTGGGAACATGTTTTGCCGACGCTTATAGGCTTCTCTCTCCCAAAGACATAATTCTTCCTCACTAACTCCCAACAGTTGTGCCTCTTCCTGAATTTGGTCATTGGATAAATTTCCACCGCTACTGCCGTTTTCAATTATACGATTTTTTAGGTTCATCTTAGCCTGCTCAGCCAGACGCGCATTTTGAGCAGACTCATTGCTTGCAGGAGATATTAGGGCATTTTCTTTAATCAGGTCCATCGCTATTAAATTGGCTACTATTGAATCAGGATGCTGGCCCGCCATTTGTTCAAGGATATCTTGTACGGCTGCGTATTCTTCAACCTGATAAGTCATTCTTCCAATCTCAATAGAATGGGCCGATGAGAGTGAAAATGCAGTGAAAAGGACCATTAAAAACGAGAAATATATTCTATTCATTAAAAACTCCCTTTGAGAAACGTCAAAAACGTTTCCTATTAACGCAGATAAGTCTTTTAATATGTTTTACTATTAAAAAGACAATGGCATTTTAATCTCAATAATTTCGATGGCAATCCGGGGCCTTTGTTGGCACAGAAATTGCAGGTATCCCCTATTCCATCGACATCGTTATCGCTTTATCCCGATAGCCGATGGTTTTGGTGTAATGCAAGCCAGCAAAAGAAGAAGCGGCATAAAAACAATCATAATACGCATAGCAATGCCCTTATTAAAAAATCTTAATTTTTGATTGATATATGCATCATTTGGTGCATCGTAAATAGATTGGCAACGGTCAATGACGTTTAAACTAGCCCCTAAATATTTTGGTTTTAAAACTAAGGCCCCGCTATTCCGGCGAATCACCGCTCTGAGGGGAATTCAGATGCACCAATGGCACCAATTTTTCAAACGTCTCAACCAGTAAGTGAGACCTATTTAAAATATAGTTCGCGATTTTTTGGGGGAAAACAACGATATATGAAAAAGCAATCATTTGGATACTGTCTTTTAGCTGGGCTGATGCTCGCTAGTTTGGGATTGTTGGCAAAGCAGCCCATCACAAGCCCCCTCGCGCCTTTCGATACGGAATCTTCACCTTCTGAGCAATTGCGTTTCAATGGTTCAAGTCCACAGATCGTAGGCACGGCGATAGCCAATTCTCTCACCTTTAGCTGGCAGCTCTATGAGGGCAACAATCCGACGAGCTCGAAAATCACCCATTTTACCCGGGCCGCAGGGAACTATACGAAGGCGTGGGAAAAGCTGTTGCCGCTGCCTCGTCTTGTTGGCATGTGCAGTGATGGGTCTAATTTTTATGTCGTGTCTGCTGCACGAGAAGATCTTTCCGCAGATAAAAATACACTTCAGTTCAGACCAAACGTGCTGATCATGACCAAACTCGATGCTCAGGGAAATCAACTTTGGCAGCGCGATCTGAATAATGCTGAATACTTAGGCAACAACCCAAGTAGCGCTGTATTCTCGCCGATGACCGCTGGAACGGGTGCCCTTTCCTATGGCGCTGGCAAAGTAATAGTTGCTTTGGCGTCAAATACGGTGCCGGATCCTCAAGGCTTTCGTCATCAACGAGCCCAGTACTTTGTTGTGGGCGCGGATGGAGGCGGATTTAGAGCGGCATCGGAAACAAGCTGGCGTCACTCATTTGATCAGCGCCTAGTATTTGATGGTCAAGATTTCATTTTCACGGATCTCGCGGACGCGGGTTGGTACATGCCCGGGGGCGGAATCACGGTCCGAAAAATTAGACCTACCTCGAGTGGCGCCGACTTCATTGGTGATCAGGAAAATAAACAAGGAACCTACATCTATGCTCGCCAGGCAGAGACGGAAAACAATCAGAATTTTGCCTTTACTTCACTCGGTGATTTGGAAATCGGCGCACAAGGATATTTAGCGCTTTTTACGAGTGAAAAGAGCAACCCCGGAAGAACTCGCAACGGTTGGATTGAACCAGTCATGGAACCTCGCAATCTTGGTTTTGTCCATGTCACTCGCGCATTTGAAACGGTGAGAGAAGGCAGTTGGAATGGAGGGGAGACACGTGGTAATACTATCATTCAAAACAGCGACCCCATAAAAATCAATATTACCCGCAGTGTCGTTGATAGCAGTGGTCTTTCACAAACCTTTCAACGGCCAGCCAATCCAAACAAAACGTTCACCCAAACCGGCATCGTTTGGCTCACAAACCTCTCAGCAGGCATGAGTGCCGAACGACCAAAAATGATTAAATTAGCACCGGACCGCTTTGTCGCACTATGGGAAGAATGGTCCTATAGCGGTGCTCAACTTACTCATAACGCAACGAAAGGCATGCTTTTCAATGAGCAGGGGCAAATCCTTGCAGGCCCCCTATCTTTCAATGCTCGATTGAATCCGAGCGGCGCTGATCGCCCCTTCGTCCTGGACGGCAAAGTCGCTTGGATCGTAGGCAATGCCGCTAGCGGAAAGTTCACCCTATTTACGGTCGACACAAATCTGGCTCTCTCGAAGGTTCTGCTTGACCCAAACGGCATTCCTCAACCAATCATTTGGCATGACCATTTAAGCGCCAACGATACACTCAAGCCTGGTGATAAACTGCAATCCAACAATGGGCTCTACCGATTGCTTTATCAAACGGATGGGAATCTCGCACTCTACGCAACAGGGGGTAGATTCCTGTGGGCGTCGGGCACGGCAGGCCAGGCCGCAGGTTATGCCATCATGCAGACAGATGGAAATTTCGCGATCTATGGACCCGATAGCCGCTTTCAATGGAACACCGGCACCACCACTGCTGGAAGTCGTCTCGTTCTTCGCGATGATGGAAATTTGGTTATTCTCACAAGAGAAGGCGCCCAGATTTGGGCCAGCAATACCGCTCAGGTGCGAGATCGATTAAATGCAGGAGACACGCTCAGGCCCGGCGACAAACTACAATCTAGCAATGGGCGATACACTTTGCTCTATCAGACCGATGGCAACCTCGGGCTTTACACCGCAGAAGGAAGATTTTTATGGGCCTCGGGCACGGCAGGTCATCCGGCCGGTTATTTAAGAATGCAAACAGATGGAAATTTTGCAATGTATGGGCCGGACAACAGGTTTCAGTGGAATACGGGCACAACCACACCAGGTAGCTGGATTGTTCTTCAAAGTGATGGAAATCTTGTAGTGTATACGCCAGCAAACATCCCCATCTGGGCTAGCAATACAACTCCAAACTAGATCGGTTGAAGCTTTTTTTAAGTTTCCTCTCTTAGCCTGAAAAGTGGGAAAAATTGTGGGATCGCAATCTTCCAATGAAATAAAGAAATAGGAGGCGAAAAGATCGTTATGCAAAATCGGATTGTTTTTAGTTTTAACTAAATCATGCTTAATTTTTTCTGTAGAAAGAAATTCAAACCCTTGTTCACCAAGTTTAAAAACGCATTTATGAACCAATGATGCTCCAGTTGGCTTCTGCTAATACTCTCAGCATATCGTTGAGAGTTGCTTCGATAGAGAGGTGGCCAGGGGGAACTGCAAAAATTCCACTCAGCGCCGTATTCATCGAAACGAGCTCAACCCTGATCTCGTTCAGCTGAATCTCTTCGCCTTGAGAGGGTGCTAAAAAAGCTCATAAAATTGCCCTTGATTGGCATAACTCAAATTTTCCCCTGCCAAGCCCGCGACTAATTCCTAAAATACCCAGCCTCGCCCCGTTCAGGATGTGCCTATGGGATCCCAACCACAAAGTGAGAATAGTCCTTTTAAAAGAGAAGGTGTGTCACCCCTTTTTCAAACTCTTTTAATCTTAGGCAGTTCCTTCATTTTGGTGACGGGATTTTATCTTCGCGGCACTTTTTTTCGCACCGCCGATGAACCCATCGTTCATCAAACTATTACACCTGACACGTTGAAAAAATTTGGTGGGTTTCCTGAATACATTTCGGTAGGTCTTCACATTGACCGCTTTCAGGATTTCGATGTGACCAAAAATCTCTTCCAGTTCACCGGAAATTTATGGTTTGAGTTCAATGCTGGCGCCATTTCCTTAGCAACCCTGCAGGAATTTCAATTTGAACGGGCTACCATTATTTATCTCTCGAAGCCGGAAACCAAATTGATCGGTAATCGCCTCTTTGTGCGCTATTTGATTCGCGTTTCCTACAACTCTGGTCTGGTATTTTCCGATTTTCCGCTCGACGACCATCGCATCAATCTCATTCTTACCCATCCCTTCATTTCGCCCGATGAAATTATTTTTGCCACTTCCGCCAGCGATTTTAGCTTCGATGGCAATCTCTTGCCCTTTGGATGGCGAATGGTGGGGCTCTCTGTCAAATCCGGCTATGAAAAAGCGAGCTTACGAGAAAATTCTCCCACCAAAATCGTCATGCAGCCAGTGGTGGGCTTTTCCCTCGACATCAAGCGCTATGGCCCACGTTTTACCCTCACTATTTTACTGCCCATTCTCATCATTTATTTTCTGATGTTTTTCGCCCTTAGCGTCGACGCTTTAACTAGCGTTACCATCACATTGGGCGGCATAACCGGCATTTTAGCTTATCGCTATGTAATCGAGCAGCTCTCGCCATTAAGCGGTGATCTCATGATGTCTGACTATTTTTTCTTTCTTTTTTTAACATCCGCAGTGCTGATCTTTCTTTTAAACAAAGTCGACATATTTTTATGGGGAATTGAGCTCGGTTTGAAAAAGCTCGGCATTACCTTAATCCATTCCTTCACCATCGGCACGGCGATTTACCTGCTCTTGCCCTAAAGCGCTTTGGTCATGGCGATACTTTTTCCGAGCCTATAAGTTTTTTAGTCCTTTTCTGCACCAAATAATTTGGCTCAAGGCTATTACCGCTACCGACGGGAGAAATTTATCAAAATAGTATTTATGTGCGCGTCTTTTCTATTGCTATCGGGTGGGCTTTTTTGCGAAACCGTGGCTGTGGAAAAAGCGCGCTGCGAGGTAGAAGCGGTAAAGAATTGCTTAGGTGGAGTATCATATCATTGCTTTGCCCCCACTTATAAAGTTGTGTGTTCCACGCAATTTAATGTTGCCACCTATAACGAGGCCACAAGATTACAAAACGAACTTGAAGGAAAAACGGTGAAATTTGAATAAATACAATGATTTTCAAAGAAAGGTTTAGACACCAGGCCTATCCCCAGAGTGAGAAATTATTTAATCTATCTCTAGGGGAATCACCTCAAATCAATATGGCGTTGCTGCAGTTACTATCGCACTAAAAACTATCCGTTAAATACATTGTGAGAAGTTTATAAATATCTCTATTATTTCGCTCAAGAGCCAGAAAATATGGCGTTATTGTTGCTATAGAACCGTTCTCAAGCCTCCTTTGGTGGAGACTATTTCTAATATATTCGGGGGTCCCGAGGCTTATGAGCCAAGTATGTCCGAATTTTTTTAACCAAGGCATTTACCTCTTTCTGATCAAAAAATCCTACAATTTTTTTCTCACCCGCGAATCTTCTCTCGCACATAGAACGAAAATCTTCTTTGTTTGTCCAGGCCACATCGAGCTTATTTTTACGCGAAATTTTTACATACTTAATTAATAATTCAATTGCTTCATCGCTTAAATTTAACAGATGGATTATCGATAAACTATCTATAACAATGCCTTGGTCAGGCCTAGTCCACCACCCTTTAAAAAAACTATTCTTTGGAGATGCGCCCTTATCTTTTTTCTTCCACCGGTATTCCTCTGGCATGATAAGATATAAAATCATTTTTTTAGCTTTACTCATCTTCTCATCGGGGATATTTTCAATTTCATCGATTAGTTCCCCTATGTCTTGGTTTATCGGGAAAGCTGAGGGAATACTTTTAATTTCATCGATTAGTTCCCCTATGCCTTCGTTTATCGGGGAAACTGAGTCGACAGATTGGGTAAAAGCTTTTTTAGCCTCATCACGAATCGCGTCATATTTAGTAAGATCGAGATCTTTCATCCAGGATTCTAAACAAGCTTTTCTTTTCGCTTCGAGACGCATTTGCGGGGCCAAAATTTCTTCTTTCTTTATTCTTTTGAAATAAACTGAAAATTTAGTGTTAAAATAATTTGAGGATATTATTAGTTTGCTTTTTTGAGCTCGAATTTTATAATTTATTAAAAAATTATTAAGTTCCCAGCACACTTGATCAAGCATCATTTGAGAAGATGTAGAAAATCTTTTTAATACATTCTCGCTCATTCCTTTATTAAGACCAAAAATTAATGAGTTTTCAAATCGATAATTTTGATACTTTTTAAAGTACTTATTATGACCATCTTCAATAGTTTCAAATACTATGTTTTTTTGCGGGTCTGTATTAATAAAATCTATAAGTGCCAAAAAGAGATAGACAACAGGACTTGCCAGAGGGTTAGGTCCTTCATGCAAAGGATTTTTGGTATTGGTTTTTTTCTTGGCCACTTTTGATGAGGAAAAATCAAAGGAAATAAGCCAATAAAGAAAGCTTTTTTGGGTCTCATTCAGGCTAGAATTTTTTATTCTAAAGCTCAGCTCTGGATTATATTTATTCGCATTCTCAAGGAGCATTTCTCTGGTAAAGGCTGGGTTAGAATCCAAAGCTTTTTCCAACTCTCTTAGGAATATATTTTTAAATGAGATTTGGTTTATTTCATAGGTTTTAGCGCCATAGCTATCTCTTCCTTGAGTTAATCCATCCCATAAGCGTTTCCCCGCATTGGCTAATTGTAGGTCCATTTTTGGAATTAAGAGCTGCTCTGGCAATAGATTCTTTTTAAAATCCGGCGCTAATATATTTCGGTAGTGATTTACTACGCAATCAAAAAGCTGCTGATCCTGAATTTGAAATACTGGCTGATTGTCCTCTGGAGGCTCGAAACGATATTTAGAAATATCCTTAAGGATTAAAGTAGACGTTTCTTCACTATATCTTAAAGAATAATTGCTATTAGCTATTTTTAAAGCTATTAAATAGCTATTTTCAACATCTTCGCGCCCCTTAATAAAACGAACACCAAAGCACTTAAGGGCACATTGAATCAGCTTTCCTAGTTCTTGATTAAAGGCTGCTGGATTAAGGAGTGGATTGGTTTTTTCATCACCTAAAGTCAGTGTGGCAAGAAACAGAGTTTTTATCTTATCATCAACATTTAATTTATTTATTAAATCAACTAAAATTCCATGAGTAACGCCTCCATTAAAAGCTATTTCATTGTGCCACCTTAATTCATTTTCATCGATATATTGAATCAAAGTGCTTGAAGGAATCGGCCAATCATTCCTCTCGACTCCACTATCCCCCGTAGCTGGATAATTTATTCTGCCATCACTATGGGGTGTCTGCGTTTCTGCTAGAAGATTTTTAACTTCTTCGGTGATCCTTGGCGTCCAATCAAATTTCCGGAGATCGCTATTGCCTTCAAGCAAATTCACAAATGAATCTTCGGTCCTATAAATCTCGCCATTTTGCTTGATGGCATTATCTAGCAAGACTTGAAATCTATCTTCTACATCTTTATCAATTTGCGGAACCAAGGTGCGCAGAATCGATTGAGCCACAGTGAGTGGATCTACATATGTATATGGAGCAGCGTTTATTGTGGTCAATGTGTCGGCAATAATATATAGTTGGTATTTCCCAAATAATGAAGGAAGAAACCCCAGTTTTGCTCCCGTAGGCAATGCAATTTCTGTAATTCCTCCCACGGCAGCTGAAGTTTCCAAAATTTCTATCTTAAATATTTTAAAAACTTCTTTGATCGCTTTTCCC
>CAYJDW010000010.1:0-42274 GCA_964368985.1 uncultured Myxococcales bacterium
CCCAAGTCGTTTTAAGGCACATTGGTGCCAAAATCATGATGTTAGGCAAATTGCCTCCAAGGACCGTTGTTTAAAGCACCATTTAAATAACGTAACTAATAAAGTTATGACACTGCGCAGTTAGTGCTGGGTTGATTTTTGTTTAAAATAGATGTAATTATATATTATTAAAAATTATACAATTCCATGAGAGATTAATAATATGACTAATTGCCGTTTTGTATCGTTTATTGCTTTTTCTTTATTTTTATCTTTAAATTGTTTTGCTGGAAAACAAAAAGAAAATTACGTCGATATCAAGACTAAGGTAAATCACATTGGCAGGTATAGCGATGAGCAAAAATCGCTCATATTTGAGCACTTAAGGTTAGATGATAAGAATCTTAAGCTAGATTCTAAGCTCTTGGACTCTAGTTTTCAGGAAATGAGACACAATGCTGAAGGTGCGGAGCTAAATTTTCATAATCGTATCAAAAAAATGGCCAAAAAATTACAGGTAGCATTTGATGGCACCATACTGCAATTTCCTTTCAGGGGCTATGAGATACCCTTATTAGTAGAAACTAAATATGCGGAGAATTTCTTAAGGGTAGAAGGGGTACTTAAGGAATCGCAAAAATTGTCTGGAGAAGAAGAGTCTTGTCTTAGCTTGATTGTCCAAGAAAAGAACATGCATATTTCATTCTTGGCCACCGCTTATAAAGCTTGTCCCATACCCACCAATCGCTCGGGAACATTCCTCTTACAGCTTGCTGAACAAATCGCCAAGACGCTTGAAATGGATCAAATTGATCTACGAGATATATCCCAAATTATGTGCCATAGGGGCTGCAATACATGGATGAGTTTTCGATTGTTAAATATTCTTAAGAATGGCAACACGTGGTATGGCGCCCACGGATATACCACTATGAAGGGTTACGAAGAAGATAAACGAAGAAACGAAGCCATAAAAAATTATTCGCTCATTCTTATAAAAAATGATTTTAATAGTATTACTTCAGCAACACTTAATAATCTGAAAAACTATTTACTAAGCTCTCATAGTAATGATTTTGAAAAATCTATGATTGAAGGTTATTTTAAAGAGATATCTATCGATGATTTTACCTTGTTCAATGAAAAGTTTGAGGAATATTTAATGTGTTTAAGTTCGCATGAAAATTTATTTTTAGGTGATTATTTGTTATGGTTATGGAAGAACGATTGCGTGGCTTATAGAAAAATAATTAATATTGTATTTCCTTCGTCGCAATATGTTAGCGGATTAGGAATAAATCATTTGCTCGATGATGACGATCTATATTATAGAATATTAAGCGATATATAGTCGTAGCGAGGGGGAGACTGTGCCAGTGTCCCCGAGCATCCAAGGGATTAGCAAGTATTCTCTTTGAGGTGGGGAGAAGGCGTGATTGCACCTCAACCTTCGACTACTTGCACCGGGTCACAATAAGCGAGAGCAGGTGGCTTATTTTAACAACGAAAACCGCTTAGTTATTTGGCTCACTTTGTCAAAGTCGCCAAATAAAACAGCGCCATAATAAGTGAGTGATTCTTCGGGCGTTCCTCGAGTATTTTCCAGTTGTTCCTGATAGCCGCCACCAGTCATCGTATTGATGAAAACGCCAAATTTAATGTTTTGCTCCCGGGCCGAGTTGACCGATTTACGAATCTCCGATGATTTGGCCCGTAAAATAATAAAGGGCATACGCGAAATATTAGGATAATAATTACTATTTTGATCGATATAGTTGTCAAGTTCGAGCTCTGAAGCTTTAAGTGTACTGCCAATACCTATGCTCATATGGGCTAGTGCATTCATAGCCACGCCTGGTTCAATATCTTTATTAATAAGAGCGACTAACTTATTTTTAAATGACATATAAATTCCTCTCCACTAGTGCCTTGCAATGTTTAGATTCCTAGCATTATTAAACTTCCTGTCTAGAGTTGGTTGATTTACCAATTACTTTAATAGATATAATCTATGGAATCTGCGGAATTGCTAAAAGGAAGTTGCTATGACCAAACTCTCTATAGAAAAATTAAGAAAAGACACGCCTGGCTGCCACAATATTTTGCATTTTAATAATGCGGGAGCATCGCTGGCTCCTACCCCAGTGATTGAAGCCATAAAGAATCATCTTGATTTAGAGGCGTCCATGGGCGGTTACGAAGCCGCAGGTAGTGCTTCAAGCAAAATTGAAAATTTTTATAAGGCCGCGTCCAAGTTAATAAATTGCACTCCTGAAGAAGTTGCCTTCACCGAAAATGCTACCCGAGCATGGGATATGGCTTTTTATAGCTTTAAGTTTAAGCCAGGCGATAAAATTCTTACAGCAGTCTCTGAATATGCCAGCAATTACTTGGCCTTCTTGCAGGTTAAGAAATATAGTGGCGCGATTATTGAAGTCATAAAAAATGATGCATTTGGACAGCTTGATATAAGAGAATTGCAAAATAAAATTGATGCTCGAGTGAAACTAATTGCTATCACTCATGTCCCCACTCAAGGAGGCCTGATTAATCCAGCGGAAGCAGTGGGGAAAATTGCTCGTAATATGAATATCCCCTATCTTCTCGACACTACCCAATCGGTGGGTCAAATGCCTATAGACGTGAAGAAAATTGGTTGTGATTTTTTGTGTGCGACCGGTCGAAAATATCTTCGTGGACCGCGGGGAACCGGCTTTTTGTACGCGCGAAAGGAAATAATTGCGAAATGCGATCCGCCATTTGTTGATCTGCACTCTGCGACCTGGGTCAAAGACAATGATTATGTTTTATCGCCGACAGCCGAGCGTTTTGAAACTTGGGAACAAAATATTGCTGCTAAAATTGGCCTGGGCGTAGCCATAGATTATGCTCATCAACTTGGGCTACCGGCCATTTGGGAAAGAATTCAGTATTTAGCAATATTATTGCGCGATCAGTTGGCTAAAATTCAATCTATTGAATTGCATGATCTTGGCGAGAACAAATGCGGTCTTGTAACTTTTTCAAGCAAAAGCAAATCACCACAAGAAATACAGCAACATTTGTCCAAGATGAAAATTAATGTTTCCATATCGCTGCAAGAATACGCCAGGCTTGATTTGTCTCAAAGAAAGTTAGCAGCTCTCGTGCGAGCATCAGTTCATTATTACAACACGGAAGAAGAGATTGAGACTTTTTGCTTAAACTTGAGAACAATCCTGGGCTATTAAATTAGCAGCCATATCGCTGCTTATGATGGTGTCATTATGAATCATCGTAATAATCTCTGGCGCAGCTGCGAGTACTTCACCATTTTTGCTTGCTTGCATATATTCGTTCAGAACATGAATGCTAAGCATCTCGCTCTCATTTCTTACTTCGGTAACACCTTGTAAAAATCCAGTAGCGCGGCTGAGTTCGATAGACGAAATTTCTCCCTGCACAAGTAAATTTCCGATGTCTTGACCTTCGTTAAACTGCTCACCTAATTTTAATGCTGCTGATGAAAATTAATTTCTTTTGAATCATGTTTAATAATCCATTCAATCAACGAAAGCCCTTCAATTTCAATATTTGGATCTATTTGAGAAATAAGCGCCTTAGTTCGTGCCTGATTGCGTGAGTGAAAAGCAAGGGTGCTCTTTAGTCCAAGTGCAAGTTCTTCAAGCGCCTTTTTCTCATTTAAGTGAAATTTATTTTTAGCTCCATCAAACGATGCTTTTGACCAATGAGGGCTTTGGCTTTCTTTTATAAAACAATCTTTATATGCATTTTGAACGCTATTAAAAGACCAATTATCAATTATGCTAATCGGGCTCTTATTGATTGTTGAATCTAGTTTGTAATATTTATTGTTTTGAGAAAAATAAGCCTCCCATCTATCATTTTTTATTTCAATTATCAGCTATCAGATTTAACGACATCAATAAAAAGTTTGCCCATCAATTAGCCACTAACGGCAAGAGTAAGATGGTCATTATCGGCGCAGTGATGAGAAAGCTGGTTCATTTCATGTACGGGGTTCTGAAGAATGGCCAGGCATTCGATCTTGCCCACGGGACGGTCGCAAAAAGTCTTTAACAAAAATATTATTGATTTCCAACACGGCATCTCGGTAGATGGGAAAAATGAAAAAAAGCCGTTTATATTTCCTATCCTCCCTAAAATTTATTATAAATATTTCGCAAAAGCTGTTAATGATGTCATTTTCGAAAATAATTTAATTTTTTAACTGTATAATAGCATGATATTTATGTGGTGTTAGTTCTCCCTTTTCCCAGCGCTTTTGCATTTCCGCAAGCTCTGGCCATTGAAAAGAATCCGTAATTCCATTAGCAATATTATCAAAAACCCAATTATTGTCTCTGATTCCTTCCCAATGTAACTGGTTTAGGTTATCCCATAAAAGAAGTGTATCGGTTTCGTCTATTATTTGATTAAATTGATGCTTATACCATAAAAGAAAAGTCTTTTTATCATAAGACTCAATTTCAGTTAAACATGAAGAGCTATCTATTACATGTTTAAATAAAATGGTTTCACCATCAAGACAAGACAAATAATCCTTACTGGAAACAATTCTATTTTCTACACTAATTTCTCTGTCACGACAAATTAGATCTAACAAATTAAAACCTCTAAAATAACGAGATGAAAAAGATGGCGTTAGACCCGATACTCGGATTTTAAACATTTCTCTAAAATCGAAAAAATTTTCATACATGTAATCCAGATAGAGATGCCCTAAAAATTTCTTTGATTGATTCCTATTAAAAAAATCGAAAACATGTCCATCAAATAATAAGGCTACATGATGGAGCCAAATTGTATTTGGTAAACAAGTTTGTTCAACTGAAGGACGCATTACCATTACTTGTATTTTATTAAAATCTTGTTCTGTGAGTATAGTTTTTAATTTTTCAACTAAATTAAAAATATTAACATGACATTGCTTATGCAAATGCAAATCATTCATCGCTAATTCAATCTCATCATAGATATTTTTATTTACGCTAGATTCTTCTGCTGCTAGACAGGTAATGGAAGAAAAAATTAATATAAATACAAATATGCGGTATATTTTTAATGTAAAATGTTTCATAATAAAAGAATTTTATCAATTAATTTTTACAAGTCAATATACAGCCTAAGATCACTACATATGAGACTGAAAAGGACTAATTTTGAATCCCTTAGATTCTACAAATTCCTGTGGATTACTGTAAATCCAGGGCCTCATGCGGTCTGTCCGAGTTATAAGTATCCATATAATCAATAATCACTTAAAAAATGAATGCTATCATGTTGGGAGCTTGTCATAACCTACGAAGGATATTGAAAAAGCTTAGGCTTTTTTATTTTTATTACATATTATTCACTCGATTCAGTCTCGTTAACCCATGCTAAACTCTCGATTTTACACCGAGGATACTCTAAAAACTCGATTATTCAGGGGCGACTAGCTAGACTGTCCCCTCCCCTGGCAAAAACTCTTTTATTTAGATTTCGTCATTTGCATCACCCGAAGTGAGCGAGCGTGGGCCAGGACCTGAATAATGGGTCACAGCGGCGGCAAAAGTGCCATCGCCGTTATTAAAATGCACATATATTGATTTTAAATCACTAGGGAAAATACCGAGCACAAGATTATTCGTGGGTGTACAGTCCGGCATGGGTCCTGGTGAATTAGCGGCAGCTGCTCAAACGGGCTTTATAAAAAGTGCCGTCCATGTTACTTACACCCACTAAACATGTTTTACAAAATAATGAATATTAGCATGAAATTTGTAAAACTTTAATTAAGAAAAAAAATGAATAAAATATTTTCATGGTTCTTTGTGTTTATTTTCGCTCATTGTTTGTCGGCTATGAGATTTACTCCAAACAATAAAGATTATTATGCTGAAAGAAACTATGAGATATTAAATGATTTTTATCATTTAAGCATTAAGAATAATTCTAAAATTGCTGATATTATTGGTTGTTTTTATGAAAAATATGTCAAAAAAGATATTCATCATGAAAGATATATGACTAGATTGTTATTGTTTTTAGTAAATATGGCACATAAGTATGATATTGTAGATGATGTTTTAGAGAATATTAAAAAAAACAATGAGCAAGAAATTATAATTTACGCAAAAGAAATATACTTAAAATTTAGCGATAATAATAATGAGTTAATTCAAGAAGCATCAATAGCTTTTGAAGATGAAGTGTCAATAGAAAGTTTGAATAAAATAAGTTTTAATAATTATTACGGTGTTGATGTTGTTTACAGGGGTA
This sequence comes from uncultured Myxococcales bacterium, assembly GCA_964368985.1. Lineage (GTDB taxonomy): Bacteria > Myxococcota > UBA727 > UBA727 > JABDBI01. The sequence goes on from CAYJDW010000010.1 coordinate 6,265, forward strand.
ATAACATCATTAATCATCATTTAATAGATATGATATTTTTTAAGATTATTAAAAGTGTTTATAACATGCAAATAACTAGTTTGTCTTTAGGAGTAACCCTTCCAGCGTCTATATGGTTTAGGTTGATTATTATTGATCAGCAGCTAAAGATGTTAGCTTATAAAGACAAATTTGACCCTAAACCATATTTTACTTCAGTTATTATAGAAGATTGTTTTGATCGTAACAATTATAGTAGTCTTGAAAAATTTAATCTGATTACGTCTAGTAATACCCAAAAAATTAACCAAGTATTTAATAGCTTGTTCGTATTTAGTAAAAGTGATTTTGAGATTATAAAAAATTCGTTTAAATTTATTAAAAAAATAGAAGACTTAAAGAGTTTTAACAAAAAAGATCATTTTTTTGTTTTTGGATATATTGGATATAAATACGATAATAAAAAAAGATATACAATGTTAAATTATTTCACAGAAAATATTATATGGAAGGATCATGCTGGTTTTAATGATGATATGTTTGGAGTTTCTTCTTTGATAAATGAACTCAATTTTATTCGAAATGATTACAGTGCTGAAAAGATTGAAAATATTAAAAATAATATAATCAACCAACAACAAGAATGCATGCGTCAAATTTTATCTAAAAAATATTTTTATAATAAAGAAATAAATGATAACATACTCTCCCTAGAATCCGGCAGCTTTCTGCTTAAAAATGATCTTATTGAAAATTATAATAACTTAATTATGGATTTTAATAAAAAAAACAAGGACAGATTAAATGTCGATAAAATTCTAAAAATAAAAAGTAATTTCAATGAATCTTTTAAGAAGAAAATTTTTGACATAGCTGAAATATTAAAAAATAGTTTAAACAATAAACAAATGAGTGTTTATAATAAATTTAGCGGCATTTATTTGGATTATGATGAATTTAAAGATGTTGAAGTTGTTAATTATAAGTATAAATCTACAACTTTCTACCAAAAAATTAGAAACAGATTATTTGCTAATGAAATTGCTAAATTAATAATTATTAAATTAATTAAGTTAAATTTTGTAAATGATAATTCAGGAAAGCAAGATGTTATTAATTTAATTAAAGAAAAGAGTGACGTTTTGTTAAATAACAAAAAAAATAATCTATTCGGTAATGAAATTATTTATTTGGATGACCTTGCTAATGTCAGGTATAAATCAAAGTCTAAAAATTTAATCGGTATTGATGTGTTTATTTTTAATGAATTTTTACGAGAGTTTTTTTTGAAAATATTTTATCTTTCTCCTGAAGCTAAATATAATGTATTTACAAAAAGCAATAAATTAGATATTGAGTTGCGATTTAGCGAATGGATCTTATTATTTGAAACCTTATCAAAAAAAGCAGTGTTTGATGAGTTAGCAGTGCAAAATATTTTTGATAAAATAGTTGAGAGATTTAAAGATATTGGTGCTTACATTAAGTACAATAACGAGCATCCGTTTTTTGATGATTACTTAATAGGTAAAAATAATCAATCACTTAGAAAGAATTTATTTGTTTATTATTTGCACAATGAAAACAAAGAACTTGTTGATGATATTAAAAATGAAAACAATGAAGAAACTGTAAGAAATAAATTTAATGATTTTTTAAGTAAAATTAATTACGCTAATAAGATTTTAATTAATAATAAAGAACAAGAAGAGCTAAAAAAACAAGATAAAGCCAGTATCGATGAATATTTAGAAGAGTTATTAGGTAAAACTTCTCATATAAGTTTTCCTTCAAATAAAAAGAATAATAAAAAAACACAAGCTAAGAAACAAACAAAAGTAAAACCAGTTAAAAAAACAGAAAATAAAAAAGAAGTAGAACCAGAGCCAATTAAAAATAATAAAAACAAGCAAAAACCAACTAAAAATAACAAGAATAACAAAAAACCACAAAAACAAACTGGTTTTATTGCAAATAAAACTCTTCATAAAGATACAAAAAAAACAAATAAGGTTTTGCCAGAGAGGAAAATATTAATCGCAGAACCAGAGGCAGAACCAGAAGCGGAACCAAATATAGATTTATCTAAATACAAATTTTTATCAATGAAAGTTACTGCACCACAAATAAATAGACAGTTTGGAGCTTTGCAATATAAACTTGATAGAAAATATGAAAATAAGCAAAAAAAAATAGAGGAAAATGATGTAGTTTCTGTGCTTAACAGTAATGAGAAACCAGTAGCTATTGAACAAAAAAATGAGTCAAGTCCTACTCAATATATTGAAGAAGAATTAATAGCCCCCGTTAAAAAAGAAGAAAAATTAGAAAATAAAGTAATAGCAAAAGGAAGAATATCAGGACAAGAAATAAGAAAAGCAGAACGAAAAAGAATAAGAATTAAAGAAGACAGAGCTAAAAGAAAACAAATAGCTAAAAATGCTATAAATGCCAATGAAGAAAATAAGCAAAAAGAACAAAATAGAATAGCGGCATCAAATAATAATTATGAAAAACGCTTGTTAGAGTTAGAAGAAAGAAATAATTTTATAAAAAAAACATTGTTAAAAAATGATGTTAAAGAAGTGGTTAAAAATAAATTAGAAAAAGAATTTGAAGAAAACGTAAAAACAGTAAATCAAATACGAAAAAAAATAAATGATAACAATTTAGAGCCAAAAAAGTTAGAGAAAACCAATATATTTGTTCCTTTTCAAAGTATTGAAAAAGAACAAATAATAGGTCCAGTTAAACAAGAAGTAAAAGTAGAAAATAAAACAGTAGATGACATAACATTTGAGAAAAATCCAAGAATAGCAAAGCAAAAAATAGCAAAAAAAGAACAAGCCGATAAAAAGCCTGTAAGATTTAAACCAAAAAATATAATTAAAAATACTATTTCTGCAGCTAAGAAAATTATTTTGGGAGATTTTTCCTATATTGCTAATTTTTTGAGCCCAATACAAATAAACAAAATACAGACAGAACATAAAAAATTCATTGATAATTTCTCTAAAGATAAGGAAAAATATGCTGAAATGATAAAAGAAATTTCAAGAAGTTATGTTGATAATATTTTCGCTTTGAATGAGTTTATAAGCATATTGATTGATCAGAAAAATAATGAAGATATTAATTTTTTCAATATTAAGTTGGCAGAGGTTGGTTTATATATTCAAAACATCTCTTTGAATCAGGACAATAAGCAGGTTAATAATCTCATCGAGCAAATATGTGATAATTTTAAATACTTAAATGAGCACGAAATGAATTTTATTCATTTAATATATTCATCATCACATTATCAAGATTTGGTGTATTCATTTATGCAAGTAGATGGTAATATAAGTGAAAAAGATTTTACTGATTTATTGTTATGGGGTGATGCGCATATAAAACAAAAAACTTTAATAAGTGATCGAGTTCTTGCTTATAAAAATCAAAGAAAAATGTACTATGACTATATAATTTTTTCTTATGAAAAATTAAGAGAAATTTTAAAGTAAAAATTATTTAATTCATTTTGAGTACGGCCTGAAAAACAAAGTCCCCGGCATATTGTCGGGAACTTTGTTTTTCAGGGGCGACTAAGTAGATTTTTTACAGCTTTTAAATTCAGGCTCAAGAGCAATAGCGCCACATTGGTGGAGTTGGCCAGCATTGCTGGTAGTAATCGCTTTTTCTGGAATTTGGCTCTAGCAAATCAAAAAGAACGGCTTGAGAAAAGGAATACACTGAAAACTACGCATCATTATGAAGTTTTTTGTTGAAAATAAAAAAAATGAAGCGACCAAATGGCTCAATGATAGGTATAGGAAGGATAAGTTCTCGAACACAATCGAAAACTATTTTCTTCGAGAGGCAAAATATGGTTCACAGAAATTTCTTCGTTTGACTTATCGACCCGCTCTTCTGCTCTTTCAAACAGAGGAGAATCAATGATTTTTGGAACAGGAATAGTAATCCTTTCTTCCTTAGGTCTTTGGCGACAGCTAGATTTGGCGAGCTTGGGATATAAGGACCCATCACGTGCCTTCTTGGTGATTTTCTCGCGCTCATATTCAGAGATGACACCTTGAATCTGAAGAAGCATCTGATCTTCTGGCGTCTGTGAGATAGCTTTATTGATAAAAATTATCTCGATATTGAGCTTCTGAAATTCTTCTACCAAAAGAAGTTGATGTGCATATTTTCTCGCCAATCTACCTGGACTAAGAATACAAATTTTATTCATTTTACCAGAAAAAGCACCCTCTCGCAAAGCCTCTCATTCCCTTCATTTTCTGTCTCCTTTTTGCTTGGAGTCAGCAGGAGAGATTTTTCCGGAAATATTTGCTCGAAAACGAGGACAAGCCGCTGTTCCTTGAGATCATGATAGGAGCTGTCCGTCGATCCACTTATCGGAACCAATATGCAGGAAAAAACAGTTTTCACGCAAAAACAGGGCCAGTATCTCGCTTTCATTTATGCGTATACGAAGCTAAACCGTCGTCCCCCAGCGGAGGCAGACATGCAGAGATATTTTGAAGTCACACCACCTTCGGTGCACCAAATGGTTATTGGGCTCGAAAAACAAGGGCTCGTCCCCCGAGAAAAAGGTCTCGCCCGAACCATCAAAATCTTAATCGGCGATGAAAGAGATGGTTTGGAGCCTATGGCAGCGTGGGCCCCGAGTATCCAGGTACGGAGGCTCAACGTGGATCCTCGTGTCAAGCACGAGGATGACAAATAGGGTTAAGCTGCCTCTCTTTTACTATTAGCCGCCAACTCTTTCAAAAATTTAACACTTCTAAGCTCTTTGATCCCAAGCAGGTTCAAACGGCTTCTAAATATGCGGCCGAGCATCAAAAGATCGTCAAAGCTTTCTGACTGCACCTGCCCAGGATTGGAGCCAACCATGGCTTTGGCGAGGCTAATGGCGGAGCTTGTCAATGAAAATGAATGAGTATCCCTCTCGCCACTGATGCGGCACGAAATGGGGTCGTAGAAGAGCGGGCTTTGATCATCTTCATCGACGCTCTCAAAATCAGGCAAATAACCGCAAAAATCGAGCAGGTTAATTTCGAAAGCTCGCAAAATAAAAGCCTCGGCTCCCCTTTGCACTAAAGCCGACAAAGCCGCTTCCACCAACAAAAACACCGGCTCAGCCGGCTCTTCTTCCGGCAATAATCGCTCGATTAATTCTGCCATGTAGGAGGCATAAGCAAAGGATTTGAGCGATAAAGACTGGGCATAACTTTGCGGATCAATATCAAAGGATTGTAAGCGCCGCATTTTATTATCGCTATTGTCTAAATAGGCCACTCGTGCAAGGCATGGAGCCTGAATGGCACCCCGGCCCCGAGCACTCACCATGCCGTTCTTAAAAAAAGCGACAATGCGACCTTGATCACGAAGCATAAGCCTCGCAATGCAATCCTTTTCGCCGTAGCGGACAATGGAGGTCACGAAGGCATCGCTAAAGAGCGATGCTCGCGCCAGAATGGCTCGTTTAGGCGTCATTGATTAATTTTTTAGCCATTTTTCAATCCGATCCAAAGCTTGCATTATCTCGGGCATAGCGGAGGCAATGCTCATGCGTATAAAGCCCGGGGCACCGAAAGGCCCGCCAGGCACGGTCGCTACATGAGCTTCTTTAAGCAGGCGCGTTGCTAAATCCATATCATCGGAGATATTCTTTCGAGCCATCACGCGGGAAAAATCGGCCCAAATATAAAAAGCTCCTTGGGGTTTAAATATGCCTATTTCAGGCATGGCTTTAAAGCGTTCCAAACAAGCATCACGACGTAACAAATAAGCATCGCTCATGGTTTTCATAGCTAATCTTACTTCAGCATTTTCTCGCAGTGCAAAAGCCGCCGCATCTTGGATAAATTCTGGCAAACAGGTGGTTTGTTGTCCCTGCAATTTACCCATCGCCGAAATAATAGTGCGATTGCCCGCCACCACACCTACGCGCCAGCCCGTCATGGCATAGCCTTTCGAGGCGCCGGAAATCACAATGGTGCGGTTTTCCATGTCAGGGCTTATGCTTGCGGGGGAATAATGTTGGTGACCATCAAACAAAAGCTTTTCATAGATCTCATCGGAGATGACCCAGATCCCTGTGCCTTTTACTACTTCCGATAGCTCGCGCAATTGTTGATGAGAAATCACTCCCCCACTCGGATTATTGGGAGAGTTTAAAATAATCGCTTTAGTATTTTTGGAAATCACGCGGCTCAAATCCTGAGCTGTGGGCATAAAATTATTCGCAGCCTTGCAATTCACCACGACGGGCACACCACCAGACAATCTTATTTGTTCCAAATAAGAAACCCAGTAAGGCGCAAAAATAATTACTTCATCGCCATCATTGAGTACGGCATCCAAAGCCATCAAAATAGCCGATTTTGCCCCCACCGTACACATCACTTGATCGGCTTCGTATTTGATACCTTGATCACGTAAAAATTTTTCCTGCATGGCGCTGATCATCGTTTTGGTGCCACGCACTGGGGCATAATGAACTTTACCTTGATCGATGGAAGCCTTGCCTATTTCGTTGATGACGGCGGGCGTATCAAAATCTGGCTCACCGGCGCTCAAAACTTTAACGTCAACCCCAGCATCACTGAGTTCGCGGGCGGCTTGGGCCATACCCAGAGTAGCCGATGGCTTCATATTATTGACGCGCTTACTGATTATGAGATCTGCCATGATGTCCACCTATAAAATTTGATCAACTGCTCGCTTGTCTTTCAAAGCTAAAGCTACCGACAAGGGTACCATTTTACTCACATCACCACCAAGCATGGCCACTTCTTTCACCAAGCGAGACGACAAAAAATAAGTTTCGCTGCCGGTCATAAAAAATACCGTATCGATAGCAGGATTCATATGCCTATTCATCGCAGACAGCTGAAACTCATATTCGAAATCACTCGCGGCACGTAAGCCTCGTACCACAAAAGGCGTATTTTGCGATGCGGCAAAATCCACCAACAAGCCGCCAAAGCTGGTAATTTCTATGCGCGGATCGTCGTTGAAACACTTTTTTATCAACGACTTACGCTCGTCGATGGTAAAAGTGGGCGATTTTTCTCGATTGTGGCTGATGGCAATTACTAAATGGTCGAATACCAATAATGCCCTTTTAATAATGTCCACATGGCCATTGGTAATAGGATCAAAACTGCCAGGATAAATTGCTTTTTTCATCGGCTTTTTGTGAGTGTTTCACCAAATCATGTCAATGCTCAAAGACTAAACTTAAGTTTTTTTATCCAAAAACGCATTTCGAAAATAATTGAAGCAGTCCGCCAGAAAATCTTTTGGGAGAACTGCGTGGCGGGTTCAGGCTGTTAGCAATCCGAGAGTTCTGGAGAAAAAATGTTTGGAAACCTTCGTCACACCCAATCGATAGGCCTTTTTATAATGCTCACTTTCCTCATGCAAAGCCCCGCATTCTTGGCCGCTCCACCGCGCATCGTTATCGTCGGCGCGGGGATTTCAGGTTTAAGCGCTGCCTACCAACTTAAAAAAGACTATGGGCTTGATGCGCAAGTTTATGAAGCCTCAGAGCGAGTGGGCGGCCGAGTTTTTACCAAAAGCTATCCCAAAGAGGGTGTACGCGTAGAGCTTGGAGCCTCATTTATTGATAACGACCATTATGCCATCCGAGCCTTGGCAGAGGAGCTTCAGCTAAAACTCGCTCCTTTGAAAAATGAAGGCAGAGGCGAAAGAATCTTTTTATTTGACGGCAAAACTCTCAACCTTTGCGAACTCTACAATTTATTTTTACCAACCTTAAAGCTCATCCAAAGAGATTTAGATCAAATAAGCCGCGAAAAGAGAGAGAATGATGCAGAAATCACCGCCACCGAAGCACAGATAGATAAGCTCACGATTAGGCAATATCTAAACTCGCTCGATGCTCCCGAACTCTTTCACCGCTTAGTCGATGCCACACAATTTACCGAATATGGTGCTCGGATCGATAAAATGACCGCTATGTCTTTATTAGACCTCATCACCATCGATTTTGCGCACCAAAGCTTCGCGATGGATGGCCAGCTGGGCGATGAAGGCCACAAAATTAGCGGCGGCAATTCCTTAGTGCCACAGCGTCTGGCCGAGCTTCTCACTTATCCCATAAAACTTCATCACCAGCTCACTGAAGTTTCTTTAATGGATGATAACCGCACCTTTAATCTGAGATTTCTGCACAACAATGAAATCGTAAATGTCGAGGCAGACTATTTAATATTGGCTTTGCCCACTCCCGTTCTTAAAGACAACATCAAGATTGACCATGAAAAACTCCTCAATAAAAATATTTCCAAGGTCATCCAGCAATTTATCTACGGAAATGTCACTAAATTTATCATGGTATTTCGTGAACCAGTATGGCGTACGAATCCGGGTGAAATGGTCGAGATATTAAGCGATAAATATGACATTTGGGAAAGCAGTTTTAACGAGCTTGGCAATAATAATTTCCATTTGACCATCTATACCGGTGAGCCCGACGCCTTGGTGGACATGGACCAAAATCCTCAAAGTTCAGCAGAAGAAGTTTTGCAGCATCTTGAAACCCTTATCCCGAATATTCGAAGCGCCTATATCGGCAATGCGCCTTCCATGCACTGGCCGACCAATCCCTTCACGAAGGGCGCGTTTTCAGGGGTATTTTTGCCGGGGCAGTGGGCCGAGCGAAAGATTGTCGAGAACCCGGGTGTGGGAAATATTGCTTTTTCCGGCGAGCAATGGAGTCTCGACCATGCGGGTTTCATGGAGGGCGGAATTGAGACTGGACAATGGGCAGCTCGCTATATTGGGGACAGGGTGATGATTAATCTTCAGACCGAGAAAGAACGAGGACAAAGGTCGAAGGATTCCTAAATTGGGGCGGCCCCATTCGAGTTTTTTTGCTAGCGAATAATCAGGCCCCTCGGCAATCCGCGGGCCGGCACGGAGGCCGGCCCCTACAAGGGAACAATTTTTGTCGCGACTTTATCCTTTCCGTTGAGGCACAGCAGCTTTCAACCGTACTATTTAAGCCAACTGCTCGCCACTTCTCTCGCGGGCCCCGGCGCGCTGCAAAATCAAAACTCGCGTTCCCGCATAAACGCGATCGCGCTCAACTGCCCAATGCTCTCCGATATCAACCACTTCCTTTTTGGAACAACGAAAAATAACGATACTATCTTCCTTAGCAATTCCGAGCAGCTGATTAAAAAACGGTGCCCCTAAAACCAGGCTATAAGGGGGATCCACAAAAATCACGTCGGCTTTTTCCTGGCCTCGCTCTACAACCTTTAAAGCATCGACCTGCATGACCTGGCATGAGCTTGTTAAACCCAACGAAACGATATTCGCCTTGATTACCCCTGCAATATCGGGATTCTTTTCAACAAAAGTTATTCGCGCGGCCCCTCGCGATATAGCCTCAAAGCCGTGGGCACCACTACCGGCAAAAAGATCCAGTACCGTGCTGCCTGGCAAATGGGCTTTGATCATAGAAAAGACTGCTTCTCTTACGCGATCGGGGGTCGGTCTCACAATATTTTCATCAACTAATTCAGGTATTAAAAAGCGCCGCCGTACCAAAGCACCGCCGGTGATGCGCATGGTTTTATTTTTTGGCATATTACCGTCCTTGTCTTGGGCCATTTTGCCCCATATACACGTTGGTGTTATTCATTATCAGGGTCGAAAGTTATGCGCATAGTTTCGTGGAATGTAAATGGAATAAGAGCTGCAACCCAAAAAGGGCTGGCGGAAAAAATCCCTGAGCTTCAGGCGGATATCATTGGTTTACAGGAAATCAGAGCCCAGCAAGACCAAATTATGCCCCTTGTGGACCTTTTCCCAGGCTTTCACCTCTATTTTAGCACCGGACTCAGGCCGGGCTATAGCGGTGTTGCCCTCTTTTGCAAAAACCGGCCCCGCGAAGTTATTAGTGAGCTGCATGAAAAATTTGATGCCGAAGGTCGTTTTCAAGCCGCATTCTTTGATGATTTTTGCTTAATAAACGCCTATTTCCCCAATGGTTCAGGCAAAGATGGGGACAACAGCCGCGTGCCCTATAAACTCGAATTCTATGATGCAGTGAGAGAATTTCTGGCCAAATATTCCATGCCAAAAATCATCATGGGCGACATGAATACGGCCCATTTTGAAATCGATTTGGCGCGCCCCAAAGACAATCAAAAAACCAGCGGTTTTTTGCCTGAAGAGCGTGAACATTTTGGCCGCTTCCTGGGCAATGATTTTATCGATACTTTCCGAGCTCGAAACTCCGAGCCAGGCCATTATACCTGGTGGAGCAATCGGGCTGGCGCTCGGCAGAAAAATGTCGGCTGGCGCATTGATTATGTGCTGGCCTGCCAAAAGAGTCATGAAAAAGTCAAAGATGCTTTTATTTTGCCCCATATGCTGGGCTCAGATCATTGCCCGGTTGGCATCGATATCGATTTTAACTAAATCTAAATTATGACATTAAAAACACTTCTTGATGGACTCAATGACCACTCTCAAATAAAAGCTGGCGCGAGCCTCATGCTTGAGCTGGTGGCGTCGAGCATTGCCAAAAAACAGCCGGTCATTTTGGTGGCCCGCAATCAAGAAGCCCTCTCTGCGCGCCTTAAAAATTTGCGCTTTTTTAATCCATCAGCTTTTATCATGGCTCTGCCCATGGATGAACGCTCGGTTATGCACGCCACGAGCGGCGATCCCATGCTTGCCATGGAAAAAAGCGCCGCACATTTTCGCATTGCCGCCGGAGAATTTCCAAACATTTTGGTGGTACAACCCGAGAGTTTAGTTGAGCGATTTCCAAGCGCTACCGATCAACAAAAACACGCGGTGTGGTTGATTAAAGACGATAAAATTAATCGCGACCTGCTGATCAGTTCGTTGTTAACTTTAGGCTATAGCAAAGTTCCCACCGTTATTGATCGAGGCACTTTTGCCGTGCGCGGCAGCATCATCGATATTTTTGTAAACGGTGAAAAGCGCCCGCTCCGCGTTGATTTGTTCGGAGATCACATTGAAAGCATCAAATATTTTGATGAAAATACTCAACGAAGCATTGAAAGTATTTCCTCTATCGTGGTGGGTGGCGTACGAGAAATTTTTCTCGATGATGACACCAAGGCTTTGTCTTTAGAAAAACTCACGCACCTCGCCGACAACATTAATTATCCCACCAAAAAACTTAACGAAAAGCTGCGCGATATTGACAACGGCATCAGTTTTTATGGCATCGAAAAACTCCGCCCCGCATTTTTCAGCAACATGAGTTCTTTGCTCGAAACCCTCGTTTTAGCAAGCCGGAAAGATTCTCGTCCGCTTATCATCTTTGACGATAAAGCTACAGTAATGGCCACTCTCACGGAGTTTGAAAAAAATACTTCGGAGAATTACGATCAAGCACTTCTACGCGGTGATTTAGTTTTTTCGCCTGCCGACTATTTCATTAAGAAAGAGCAACTTGAAAATATAATTAAAGATTTCTCATCGCTCGATATAGAGCGAAATTTATTCAGTGGAACTCAGCAAATAGTTGAACTCAGCTCACGTGATACTGATTTTATTCGCCAAGAAATTATGCAGGGCTCCGTGGTTCTTTCCAAAGAGGAAGAGCCTCATTTATTAAAGCCCTTGGCTAAAAACATCAAAAGCCTTCATGCCGATAAAAAAACTGTCGTCGTGAGTCTTTCCTCTCGCGAACATGAGCAAGAATTCAAGAATCTCGCGCGTCCTTTTGGCCTCAACATTGAGAGCTTTGGCGCGCAGCCAGTGTGGGACCAAAGCTTTAGTGCGAAGTTTAAACCCCACATTCATGCCTATACTTTTGTCAACAAAGCACCGCTGGCTTTTGGCGGGATCTTTGATTTTCTGAACCTCGCCTTGATTGCCGAGGATGATATTTTTGGCAAGCGTACCAAGCGGGAAGGCACGAGCGGGAAACAAAAAGGCTTTTCCACCGCCATCTCCGATTTGGAAAATGGCGATTTTGTCGTTCATGTTGATCACGGCGTGGGGCAGTTTAAAGGCTTGGTGCGGCTTAATCTGCGCGGTGTGGATAACGATTATATTCTCATCACCTATGCTAAAGATGAAAAGCTTTATTTGCCGGTTCATCGTATCAATTTAATCAAGCCTCATGGCGGCAGTGCGGATGGCGCGGTTAAAGTTGATAAACTTGGCGGAACCGCGTGGTCGAGTAAAAAAAGCAAAGTCAAAGAAGCCGTCATGGCCATGGCGCAGGATTTGCTCAAACTTTACGCCAAACGCGAGATTGTTGAGCGCCCACCCTTCTTTGCTCCCGATGCTCATTTCTACGAATTTGAAGCAGCTTTCGAGTTTGAAACTACGCCGGATCAACAAAAAGCCATTGATGATGTCATCTCCGATTTGCAACGCAAACAACCGATGGATCGACTTGTATGTGGCGATGTTGGCTATGGCAAAACCGAAGTGGCCATGCGTGCCGCTATGATGGCGGTTTTAAGCAAACGGCAAGTTGCTATTTTAGCGCCTACCACGGTACTTGCTCAACAGCACGGAATTACTTTTAAAGAACGTTTTAAGAATACCGGCGTGAATATTGCCGTGTTAAGTCGCTTTCAAAGTGCGCAAGAAATTAAGGCCGCGCTGATCGACTTACGTCAAAATAAAGTCGATATCGTTATCGGAACTCACCGTTTGCTTTCCCCCGATGTGGAGTTTTCTAACCTAGGCCTCATCGTCGTTGACGAAGAGCAACGTTTTGGCATTAAAGCCAAAGAGCATTTGAAAAAGATGCGGACTTTAGTGGACGTGCTCACCATGTCGGCGACACCGATTCCGCGCACCATGCAAATGAGTTATTTTGGCATTCGCGATTTGAGCGTTATTGAAACGCCTCCCGTTGATCGAAGAGCGATTCAAACCGCCATTGTTCAGTTCGATGACGCCGTGATTCGGGAAGCCATTGTACGCGAAATCTCTCGCGGTGGTCAGGTTTATTTCGTGCATAACCGCGTTCAATCGATCAATGCCACTGCTGAATATTTGAAAAACTTGGTACCAGAAGCCAATATTGCGGTGGCGCACGGTCAAATGGGTGAAACGGAGCTTGAGAAAAAAATGCTTAGTTTCATGGCCCACGAAATTAACGTATTGGTTTGCACCACCATCATTGAAACTGGTATCGATGTTTCCACTGCCAACACCATGTTTATCGATGACGCCGATGATTTTGGTCTTTCGCAGCTCTATCAACTCCGAGGACGTATTGGCCGTAGTAAAGAGCGCGCCTTTGCCTTCCTCTTAATTAAAACTGCCGCTGAACATCTGACTCCTATCGCCAAAACGCGTCTTGAAATTCTTCACAAATTTTCGGAGCTGGGCGCTGGTTTTAGAATCGCTCAACATGACCTTGAACTCCGTGGGGCGGGCGACTTGCTTGGGAAAAACCAACATGGTCACATGGCCGCAGTGGGTTATGATCTCTATGCTGAACTTTTGAAAGATGCCGTGAAAGAACTGCAAGGCCAAGTGGCAGATGATGCTGTTGATCCTGAAGTAATCTTGCCGGTGAGTGCTCTCATCTCCGATAAATATTGCCCCGACCTGCATGAGCGCATGAGCTATTATCAACGTTTAGCAAGCGCTGAAACGCCGGAAAAAATCGATGGCGTTATTTTTGATTTGGAAGATCTTTATGGCAGCGTGCCCGATGAAGTTCACGCCTTAAAAATAAGCGCCCACATCAAATTAGCTCTTAAAAAGATCCATGCTCTCAGGCTTGAAATCAGCCGTACGGCTGAGGAAAAAGTTCTTTCGGTCAGCATTAGCCTGTCGTCAAAAACGCCTATTGTTCAAGAAAAGCTCTTAAAAATTATGAACAGCAACGGCCCCATGCGTGTCACCCCCCAACAAAAAGTGTTGCAAACTATTGGCATTGCGAGCCCCAACATTAACGAAGCTCTTTTGGCAGCCAGCCAACAAGCGATAGCCCAACTGACAAGAGATTTACTCTAACCTTCTAAAATACCCACACCTGAGCTCATTGCGAGCGCAGCGCGGCAATCAATGGATGGCCGCGCTAGGCTCGCCAAAGAAATTTTATGCCCATAGAATTGAAGAGCAAACAGCAGTTTTGCATCGGCTCTTCATGCCCAAGCTCCTTTTTTTTCTCAAAAAAGACTAGAAATAATAAATCACGCCGGCGCCAAAATTGGGCGACGAATCTCGAAAAGCCCATCCACCTCTCTTCATCGTAATAAAGGTCATCCAGGGCAATTCGGTATGAAGAGAAAAATTGCTATTGAAGAAAAACTCCACTCCTGGCCCCGCCCCTAAGCCCGTACTAAGGCTGCGGTCCATTGAAGAATGGTCGTCGCTCAGTTTGTAATCATTTTGTCGGTAAATATTTGCGAGATAAGCTGCCAGGTACACTCTTATCGAAGCATTGGGCAAGGCATTGAAAGTGAATTTATGGTGAGCAAGAGTGTAGAGAAGTCCCAAGCTATTGCCCAAATGTCCTTGATATTGATTAAACCATCCGCCAAGGCTGCCAGAAAAACCCAAGCCATTGTCAAAGTGATGCCGATAAATAAAACCCCACGTATAAAAAACTGAGCCTCCAGCGCCCAGCCCATGCTGAATACCATTATCAAGGCTTGATGGACTGGCCTCTTTCCCCACTGATGCAGTACAAAAACCAAGAATCAAAAAGGCTGCAAATATATTTTTCATGGCTACTCCAAATGCATTGGTGAATTTCATGCACCTAACAATGAGTCTAAGACAGACTCTTCCTACTGAAGCCTAAATGTGCAAAAAAAGAAGTGCCACCTAATTTTTTGTAAGGATATTATGGCCGCCTTAGTTTTATTTACGAATGACCTCCGCATAAAAGATCACGAGCCCCTCTCCGATGCTATGACCAATGAAAATGAGGTGCATGCCTGCTATTTTTTCTATCAGCCCGCCCTAAAAAAATATGGTGGCAAGCGAAATCAATTCTTGGTGGATTCTTTGATTCTCCTCGAGAAAAACCTGAGTCATCTTGGTGTGCGGCTGCATGTTATGAATGCAAGAACCCTGCTCGAAGCGGAGTTGAGTTTTAAGAAGTTATTGAAGACTGAGCAAATATCTTCACTCTTCTTTCATGAGCCCGTCGATCCCGATGAACAAAATCTTTTAAAATCCCTCACCAATTCCGACCGAGAAAGCCACTGTTATTGCGACCAAACCTTGTTTAAACCGGGCCAAATCCTCAATGGTAGTCATGAGCCTTTCCGAGTTTTTACGCCTTTTTTTCGTAAAGCGAGCGCAGCCATTGGACAAAATAGAGCGCTCATCCAAACCAAAGCGCTGCCCAAAAAACATGCATCGCTGGAATCTCTTCCTATCAGCATCCCCGATTGGCTGCAGCTTGAAAATTTAGACAGTCGCTTTCCTGCGGGCGAAAAAGCCGCTTTATCGCGCTTGAAAGATTTTTTAAGCGCGGATGTGCTTGATTATGCCAAGCGACGGGATTTTTTTGCCCTCGATGCCACTTCTCACCTCTCTCCTTATTTGGCTTTGGGCCTCCTTTCAATCCGAACCTGCATCTCAGAACTTTTTTCAGCCCAAGAAAGAACGCTTCATCAAGCCCAATCCGGGGCAAGCATTTTTTTCACTGAATTATTATGGCGTGAGTTTTATCGCCACTTGTGGGTGTTTTTCCCAAAACTTTCACTCGGAGATCCTTTTCGTGACAATGGAAAACTTATTTCCTGGCGCACGAGTAAAAAAGATCTTTTGGCATGGCAAGAAGGTCGTACCGGGATCCCAATTATCGATGCCGCCATGCGGAATTTAAATCAAAGCGGCTTCATGCATAATCGCCTTCGCATGATTGTAGCGTCATTCTTAAGCAAAAATCTTCTGCTCGACTGGCGCCTAGGGGAACAATATTTTTTGAAGCACCTGATCGATGCTGACCTCCCATCAAACAACGGCGGCTGGCAATGGTCAGCCTCGGTGGGAGTAGACGCCCAGCCCTATTTTCGTGTGTTTAACCCCGTGAGCCAAAGCGAACGCTACGATGAGAAGGGTGATTTTATCCGCAGCTATGTCCCTGAGCTCACTCAACTCAACGAAAAACTTATTCATGCGCCTTTTTTGAAACTCTCCGAAAATGAGCTTAAAAAATTAGGATATATCGCTCCCATTTGCGAGCTGGCTGATTCCAGAAAACACGCCATCGAGACCTATGCTAAGGCCTTTCGAGGGGAGCGATAAGTGCTCAAAATTTCAGGTTTTTATTCTTTAATATCAAACCAATTGACAACAGCTTTGCTACTGCTAAATTCCGCCAACTAAACATACAATAGAATGTGAAAATATGATTATCGAAATCACTGTAGCTACTGTTTGCATGATGAATTTAATAATATGCTATTTTTTACTGGATTAATTTTATATGCCAGTTATGAATGAAGAGAATTTGCTGAAAGCAAAGCAAGCCATCGAAAACCTGGATCTCACCATGGTAGCCAATAATATGGTGAAAAAATTGGGATGGCTCCAGAGCGAAGTAGATGAGGCCTGCGTTTTATATAGAAATTTTCTTTTTCTCAATTATAAGTACCCCAATGAAAAAATCGTGCCGTCCGAAGATGTAGACGAATTTTGGCATAATCATATTTTGGATACTAAAAAATATAAGATTGACTGTGAAAATATATTCGGTAGCTATCTAGACCATTATCCATATTTTGGTATGGATGGGGTCTCTACAATAAGAGATGCTGATTCAGCCTTTGCGAGAACTCAAGAGTTGCATAAGAAAGAATTCGGCTATTTTATTGGTGGTGTGCAGTTAAACAAATTTTGTCGTTTAATTAGACGTTTTCTCCGTATTTAACTTAAGAAGGGTCTCCAATGAAAAAATTAATCAAGAACTTGTTGAACTTTAAAAAAACTGTCCGCAGCGGAGCCTGCTACGGGGTCAAAGCTTAATTTTTATTCAAGATGCACTTGGGTATCGTCATTGCGAGCGTAGCGCGGCAATCCATGATAGAGCGCTTTTGCGCTTGGATTGCCGCGCTACGCTCGCAATGACGATTATTCGAGTCGGGCATGGAAATTATTCATGGAGCGAAATTCGCAAGTTCAAAGACCTTTGTTGCCTCATTTTCATTCTTAATAATTGCCATCCCCAAACTTTTCAGCCGGCGCAGAAACCATTTCTTCTTCTATTGTTCGTTGTTTTTGAAGCATTTCTTCGTCGCTGGGTACTTTCGGATCGCAAATATCCATGGTTTCTTGCCATTTAATAAATTCTTTTAACAGAGTAATAAATTTATCACTAAAAAAATGTTTCATTGGCCTACCAGCCTTTACTACTTCATATAATCTTTTAATCTTTTCTATTTGGAGGTTTTCGTTTTCTAGAAGCGAATTAGTAGGGCATGACAAAAGGGTTATTTCCCTTAGCTCTCTCAAAGCTGTAATAGCATTGGAAATATCACTAATAATCTTCAATTTCCTCTGATTCGCCTCCCGCATGACCTGGTCATCCCGATCCCGATTTTCCGCATACCCATTGGCAATAATCCCTGCCGCTCCCACCCCAAGGGAAACTGCCAGGGACAGTGTTGCAAGAGTTAGATTTCTTGAGCGTGAGTGCAAAGCCTGTTTTTGGGCCTGCGCCTCTGAGGCCAATCTTTTATCGACCATGCGCTCAATAAAAATACTTGCTTGCTCAAAGAGCTTTTGCTGGTCATTATTATTGTCGTTTTTTTCATTCATTAAAAACCCATTTAATCCTTATTTTTGACTTAGATTAAACTTGTATTCAAAATTTACGCCCACAGGGAGTGTTTTTCCCATTACGAATACCACCACCCCATCGCGTTTTGCCCTGGCATTATCTTGTTGATACAATTCTTTTACTTTATCCAGGTCTACCGAATGTTCCCGATGAAGGGGGGATTTTCCTAGTTTTTTCACCGTGATGGACGCTGTCCTATCCACCGGATACATCGCCCTACTTTCTTCCTTCGGCAAAACCACGTCCATGGAGCTTCCATCCTTAGCCGTGCTTTTTACTTGAAGATCATTATCCGTATAATTGACTAGTTCGAAATAATTGTCTTGAGCATAACTCGATAACTCGGTGGCACTGAGGAGAGGCGAGATTATTAGCAGCATGAAAAACCAGGACAATTTTCTTTTAAACATATTAACTCCTATTTAACTACATACAATTTCATAACAATTGATAAAAAATTATCACGCATTTAAGCTCCTAGGAATTCTCAAAAATAAAAGCCCTAATATATACAATATCTTAGGCTTATAGCTCCCTAGCGAAGCTTAAGCCTTAAATTTAGCTCCTAACTTTTTAAGTCCTCCCATCAACTGGCCTATAATCCCTCTTGGGCCCCCTAAAAGGCCCGTGAGGGGAATATGAACTACTTAGTCTTACTCTTATTTTCTATCGGTTTTTCTTTGGCATCTTGGGCGAAAACTGCATGTCCTAGCTATTGCGATGACGAGAACGATTGCTTGTGGTCTTTTTATATTGATCAAAGGAAAGTGGATTTTTACAGCAACTATCCGATTAACCAGGTCAATGATTGTGTCGATCAAGTTATCGTCGCCATTCATGGCACCACACGAGATGCGTGGCAGCGTTTTGATGATGTTTTTGATGCGGTGAAAGAGCGTGACCAGGAATCGCGCGTTTTGATTATCGCGCCCTATTTTAAAACGGCTGAAGATAACCCAGAAGGCAATGATTATTATTGGAGCAGCGATGGGTGGAAAAAAGGCAATACTTCAAATATTGGGAGAAACGATATTAGTTCCTTTGAAGTTACTGATTTATTCTTGAATATGATATTAAGTAGCAATAATTTTATGGGCGTTGAAAAAGTAACGATCACGGGTCATAGCGCTGGTGGGCAATATACACAGCTTTATGCGCTCACTTCGCCTATTCCTGAATATTTTTCTCCCATTAATTTTTCGTTTTTAGTATTGAATCCTTCCAATTATTCTTTTCTCAACGAGTATCGCCCACACCCTACAACAGCGGCTTTGTTTGAGGTTCCCGTTAGCTTAAGCGGCGGCAAACTTAAGATGAGAAGTCCCTATAATAAAAGTGCTGGCGATTGCGCGAATTCTTATGATGATTATAAATACGGGCTCAATGAAAGAAATTTATATTCGAGTGATGTAACTGAAAGTCAGTTAATCAGTCAATATTTAGATCGTGATGTGCACTATTTCTTGGGCAGTGAAGATCGTTATCAAAACGATAATTTGGATACCAGTTGTTCGGCAAAAATCCAAGGACGCCATCGCCTGGAGCGCGGCATTAACTTCTTTAACTTTCTCAATACTTTTTATGAGCATGGGCACAGTCTCGCTATTGTCGACGGCGTTGGCCATGACGCCGAAGAAATGTATAGCTCTGAGGAGGTTTTAGATGTGTTAGTTGGCTCTTCTTTGCTCAATGATATAAATCAATCTCAACTTTAGTGCCCAGTGCCAAACGTAGGGCATTCATTATCGCAAGGGCATCAATACCTTGCTGCAGGAGGGCTCCCCATACTGGGCTGAGCCCGCCGAAAAATGCGAAACCCATGGCTACAAAACTCAAAAAAATTCCACCGAGCGCGCTTTCTAACGCGATTATTCTCATGCGCTTACTTAAATGCAAAAGCTCATCCACCTTGTGCAGCGAACTTTCCATAATCACCGCGCCCGCGGCCTCTGCGCTTACGCTGGTTTGATTGCCAAAGGCTATGCCCACGGTGGCTGCGGCCAGCGCGGGAGCGTCATTGATGCCGTCGCCCATAAATAAAGTGGGGGCATTTTTCGTTTCTTCTTTCACGAGCTCAAATTTTTGCTCGGGACTTTGGGATGCTCGGGTTTCTTTTATCCCGAGAACTGAGGCCAGATAAGCTACCTCTGATTCACGATCGCCAGAGACCAACATGACGCGATTAAAAGCATGAAATGGCGCGAGATGTTTTATAAAGCTTCGTCCATGCGCACGGGGAAGATCGCGAAACTGCATAGTGGCTGCATAAACTTGGTTAATTAAAATAATACATTCAAGCCCGAGGCAAGATGGCGGCAAATGTTTCGCCTGTTCGGGGAAATCTCTCATTAAGGCTGCTCGATGGCTAATAATAACTTCCTCATCGAGCACATTTCCTATGAGGCCCAGGCCAGGTTTTTCGGCCACGCTTTGGGCATCGAGTAAGAGCAATCCAGATTTTTGAGCCGCATCCAAAATAGCTTTCGCAAGCGGGTGTTTAGAATAGCGCTCGAGGCTCGCTACTTTTTGGAGCACATCATTTTTTTCAAAACCCCGGGCCTCTTTGATCTCAATCAAATGAGGTTGGCCAAAAGTGAGCGTACCCGTTTTATCAAAGATAGCGGTGGTGCAGGTAGGCAGACGTTCGAGTACACTCGGATCCTTGATAATAATCCCTCTTTTAGCCGCCATAGAAATCGTGCTGATAATGGCCACCGGAATAGCAATTAATAAAGGGCAGGGAGTGGCAACAACCAATACCGCCAGAAAGCGCACCGCCTCGCCGCTATAGAGCCATGCGGAAACGGCGATGAGCAAGGAGACCGGAGCAAAAAATGCGCCGAGCCGATCGGCGAGACGGCGTAAATGAGGCCGCTTCTCTTCGGCCTCTTTCATGACTTGGATAATTTGAGCATAACGCGAATCTTTGGGTTGCTTTTCTGTCTTCACCAATAGCAGATGCTCGCCATTGATAGCGCCGGATAATGTTCTTGATCCAGGCGCCTTTTTGACCCCATAGGGCTCACCACTTAAATAGGATTCATCCATATCCCCGTGACCTTCCAAAACAATGCCATCCACCGGACAGGTCTCATGGGGAGCCACGACAATAGTATCGCCAACCCGAATTTCGGAAAGTAAAATAGTCTCGACGATCGCACCAATTTTCCGCACTGCCTGTGAAGGCATACGGTCTATGAGCGCGCCGAGCGCTGATGAAGCCTTAGCGATAGCAAATGCCTCAAGCGCCTGCCCTCCGGCAAGCATCATGATAACCAAGACGCAAGCGAGATATTCATTAAGCCAAAAGGCTGTAATAATGGACAGGGCCGCCAAAATATCCGAGCCTATATCTCGGCGATAAAGCTTTAAAAAAATTTGCCCGATAAGCGGAATGCCGCCAACGATGATGACAAGAAATAATGGCGCCAGCTCCAACGGCCAGCCCCATAAAGTCAGACTCGAGAGTTTAAGAATAAAATGAAGAGCGATGGCAATAGCACCGAGTAATAAGACGGCGATGTGCCATGAGGCATGTTTTAGTGGTTTTGATTTCACGAGCACCTAGGCATATTGAAAGCGCTGATAAGCGTGGCCCACCGCCTAGCCTAGCAGCAAAGGCTTGGGAGATGCTATTTTTGTGATTAAGGGAGCGCCGACGCGAGGGCCGCAGGCCGTCCCCTACAATCAAATGGCCGTACGGAATGAATAAAATTTTGGGTAAATTTTTAAAGTCCAAAAATCACATTTCATCGCTATAGAGCTTGCTAACTCCAAAAACAGCTCTATAGCGAGAACTAACATGATTACACGTCTAATAAGCATAGTATTTCTTTTTTCTTTATCGGGAGTCGCTGACTATTGGGGAGTAATTTGCCCAAGCCAAAGTGACACTTATAAATTCGAGGTCACACGGAATAAAGATTGGTCGTCGGCAATTATTAGCAATTTGGATAAGGGTGGCCAAATTACTAATGTCATGGAAGCATTCTTTGAGCTCCAAAAAAACGCTATTCACTTAAGCATTATCGAAGCCAACAGTCTAAGAGGAATCACGATGGAGCTGCCGAGCGGTGATCTGATGAAGCCTACGCAAGTGATGTGGGAAGCGAGCAATTATCCTTTCAGCCAAACGAGTAACCATATATGTTATGATATCAATGGACTTACTTCAGAAATAATACAAAAAATAGAAAAATCAGACGGTTTTAAGGCGTTTTTACGTGAAGCACAGACTCGGTTAAAATTAACGCCATCAACCGAATTTTTTTATGATCTCGTCACCGTTAGTTATCATGAAGATAGGCCAACCTTTTTTATTGATGTGAAATGGTCAATGGACGAGAAGGACTGCACAACCCGTCTTATAATTTCATCTGACTTTAGTCACGTTTCCCTAGAATCGAGCGGCGACGATATGTTTGTATGTGATTGGAGTTAATTCTCATTGTAAAATTTTTATGAATGCCACAAGGTTCACCATGTTTGTCCTCGTAATAGCGAAGGGGGACCATGGTGAACAGCTGACCATCGTTAAGCCTTGCCGTCTCTCACCCAGAATAAAGCTCCGACAGCTTTTGCTCCGCTGGCGAAAGAACCACCGGCAAACCACTTATTTGCTCGGCAATTTTCTTCAAAACGTCTGCCGTTTTTTCTTGCCCACCATCCCGATATAATGCCACCTCAAGATCGGCGATCAGTTCGTCGACTTGGGCCAAAACAGGATGGCGTGGCGCGGTCTCGGCAAGCTTGAAGCGCAATCTTTTTAAACATGCATAGGTGGATCGCCCATCGCCCGAACGAGCGGCGGTCAACACGTCTTTTTTTGATTCTTTCATCGTATCAGCTGAGCCTTCTGAAACTTTTTTCATCTTTTTCACGCGCGCGCCATAAAACCACGCGCCGATGGTGGCTAACCAAAGGCAGGCAAAAATGCCCGCGATTATGGGCCACCACAAGTTTTGTGAGGTCTCAGGTTCGGGGGTTTCCGCGCTTGGCTGGGCCTCTGCTGGCTTTGGAATGATATTTTGGCTGGGGGGAGTACTACTCGAATCCCCCACCACTGAAAACTCAAAAGGCCTGATAACAGTAGTTTTTAGTTCATCCTTGTCGGTATCCCACCAATAAATGGTTTGCTCGGCAATTGTGACATTTCCGGCTTCGGTTGGCATGTAGACATGGGAGAATTTAATACTCGCCTCTATCCCGTCTTCAGTATTTTTATTCACCTTAAGACCAGTCTCAGTATAGACCTTAAGCCCTGTTTGCTTATGAGCTTGCACTACCGGCAAAAAAGAAGAGAGCGTGCCCAAAGCCTTGATTTCAAAACGGCGAGTCGTAGCTTTATTCACCTCAAACTTCGGATCCTGGCTATCGAATGACTCAATAACCGCCAAACTTTTGGCGGGCAAAAAAGGCTGGCCTTTGGGATAGCTCGTCGGTATATCTAAAACTTTAATAGCGATAGCTTTCGAGCGCGCACTCATACGGCGACCATTAGAGAACCAGCCGCGGGCTCTTGCATCCGACACCAAACCTTCAAATTGGATAGCGGGAATTACCAACTCACCAGCTTTTGAAGGATAAATAGCGTAAGAGCGACGAAAAATCTGAGTACGAATGCCCTTTTCGTTAAGCTCGCGATTATCATCGTCCACTAAAGTTTCGACAATAGCTCCCGGAATTTCAGGTTTACCCAAATTTCCTTCCTGTAAGGGCAAGGTCGTCCTAAGTTCCAAGTTAAAAATGATTTCGCTATTAACATAAACCTTTTCGCGGTTGGCCGTGGCCACCAAAGCCAGGCCCGGCTGTTCCTGAGAGGATTTCTGCAGACTTTGGGAAATCTCGATAGGATCGGATGAATATGAGCCCCATTTAATAGCGGGAATGGTAATTTTGGTTTTGCCACCGCGAGGACGAATCTTTAATATCCGCAGCGTTTTTCGACTTGATTTGCCGTTAATAAAGCTCGACTGACTGCTGGTC
This sequence comes from uncultured Myxococcales bacterium, assembly GCA_964368985.1. GTDB lineage: Bacteria > Myxococcota > UBA727 > UBA727 > JABDBI01. The sequence continues at coordinate 30,026 of CAYJDW010000010.1, forward strand.
ATTTTTGAAATAATCTCGAAGTCCTGCTGGAGCGCTGACAGATCGGGCTCTTCACGAGCTTCTTCCTTAAGCTCAAGGGTCAGCGTCAATGAATCGCCATTGCCAGGGGCATTAGTATCCACATAGGCATTAAAAGGCCCACTCGAAGCTAAGAGTAAGCGTGAAATAAGGCATAAAAAAATCAAGAAATGAGTGCGCATTAGTGGCCCCGCGAATTTTTTTGCGATTCATAAAGAAATTTTCGTTTCAAAAAGAAATTGTTGTTTTGCTCAAGCTGATCAAAATAATAGGCCGTATTGGGGTCAAGCGCTTCTTCTTGAGCAGCTGCGTTGGCTTTCTCTTCGCCTTTCTTAGGCTCTTGACCTGCAGGAGCTTGTGACTTTTTATCGTCGCTCTGGGCTTGCCCGGATTTTTGATCTTCAGCTTTCTTTTCTGGTTTTTGTTCCTGCTCGCCAGACTTCGGCTCTTCGCTTTTTTTATCCCCGCCCTGACTTTCGTTAGCCCCTTTCTGATTATCCTCGTTGGACGGTTCACCTTGATTTGGCTTTTCATCTTCTTTTTTCTCAGGCGGCTTTGATTCTTGCTGGTCTTGATTTTCAGGCTTCTCTTCCTGCTTTTGCTGTTCCTTCAAAAGTTTCTCAAGCACTTCTTTGTTGTGCTTTGCATCCAAATGTACGGGATCCAATTTCAAGGCCTCAGTATAAGCCGATACAGCCTCAGGAATTTTATTTAAGTGAGCCAGGGCATTGCCCAAGTTATAACGTCCCTCACTCGTGTTAACTTTCGCCAAGTGCTGAGTGGCTTCTTCAAATTTTTTAGCTTTAAAAAGCGCGGTACCCTTAGAAAAATCGTCTTCATAAAGTTGGGCAGCCTGCTCAGGATTATTTTGTACGAGCGCTTGATGGGCCTTTTGATCAGAACGCAAAAACCAATCGCTGAAAAAGGAGGCTTTAGCCTGTGTCTGAGGCAGCCATAAAAGCAAGCACACAAGCCACCACTGCGGCCCATAAAATGCGCTAGCCAGCAAAAAAACCAACAAAGCGATAGCTAAAATATAGGGTCCCAAATCGTGCCATGCATCGAAAGCACTTTCTTGCCCGGTGGTTGATTCATGGAATTGCTGTCCGAGGCGTTGATGGATGTTTTTTAGGTCAGCATCATTCGCTGAAGTTTCCACCAAATTCACTCTCGAACTTTTTCCTAATTTTTGCAGCCAATCGCGACGCAAACCTGAAATAGCGACGGCGCCACTGCGAGTCGCATCAAAACGACCATCAGGGCTCACCAAGGGCGCCCCAGCATCAGTCGCAAAACTCCAAAAAATCACCCGTAAATTATTGTCTTCGATATATTGAACCAACGTCTCCGGGTCTTCCTGAACATTGCTGCTCGTCACGACTAAAATATCAGCGCCCCCCGCTGTCATTGAAAGACTGGCTTTCAGTCCCGTCAATAATTTGGCGCCCGGCACTGGCATAATATTCGGACTTAATGAATCGCTTAGGGTCAAAATAGTACGATGATCGGTGGTCAAGGGTGCCACTACGTGGGCATCGCCGGCAAAAGCGATCAAAGACACTTCCCGGCCTCGTTCTTCTGCCAATAAATCTTTCAGTTTATAGAGCGCGCGCTTGAGGCGTGAAGGGCTAATATCAGTGGAAAGCATGTGGTTTGAAAGCTCTAGAATTACCACGAGAGGTCGCCCAACCAAATTGCTGTGACTTGCGATTTGCTGATAAGTAGGCCCGGCCAAAGAAAAACTTATGAGCACCAAAAAGAACGGCAACCACCATTGATGCCCTTTTGATGCTCTTTCGGTGCCGCTCAGCAAATGAGGCAAAAGATGAGCATCCACCACTTGATTCCACGCCGAGCGCGGAGTTCTTCCTCGCCTCTGCCACCAAAACGCCGCCACCGCCACAAGGAGCAGCAAGAGCCACCACGGCCGCAAAAAATGAAATTGGGTCCAGTTCATGAGATACTCCTGCCCCATCGGCTTCTTCCCACACTCAGCGCTAAAACCGCTAACATGGTGGCCACCGGCCAATAAAATAATTCTTTCTTGGGAATGGCCACTAAGTTATCAACTTTAACCGGCTCAAGTTTATCAATTTCTTGATAAATACTAAGCAATGCCTCGCTATCCTTAGCCCGATAATAGGCGCCCCCTGTCATGGCGGCGATCTTTTTTAGCTCCGGCTCAGCTTCATCGAGATCCCGAGATGGGTTGACGGCCGATGGCCCAAAAAATCCATCCACCATAATACGCGAAGCACCAAGGCCAACTATATAAATTTTTACCTGATATTTTTGGGCCATCTCAGCAGCCTGCATTGGGGTGAGTTGGCCTGAATTATTTTGGCCATCGGTCAATAATATCATCACCCGATCTCCATCTTTTTGATCCATCAGTTTTTTTACCGATAAACCAATGGCATTACCAATGGCGGTTTTTGGCCCGGCAAAACCGATTTGCGCATCCAACAAAAAGCCCTTGATCATGGCTCGATCAAAAGACAAGGGCGCATGTAAAAAGGCTTCGGCTCCAAAGATAACTAAGCCCAGCCGGTCGCCTTTGCGCTGATCAATGAAGTCGAGCAAAACCGCCTTCGCCACGCTCAAGCGATCCAGCGGCTGCCCATTAATATTCATATCTTTCGCTTCCATGCTTTCGGAAGTATCGAGCGTAAGCATGAGGCTGCGCCCGCTGCGGGCGATTTCAATAGGCGCGCCAACCAACTGAGGCCGCATCAGCCCGAGCACTAATAATAACCAACACAGCAAGTTCCACCAAGGAATCTCTATGCCTTTCACCTTGGCCAAGTTCGAGGGCCGGATTTTTTCGACAATTTCGGCCAAATAAGTTCGCAAATAAGCCGAGCCAACGCGTTTTTTCCGCAGCCACAAAGGGATTATTAACAAGCCAAGGAGGCCCGCATAGGGCCAATAAAACTCTAGATTCGACATGATTTTGACAGCTCTTTAAAGACAGCAAGTAATTTTGTGCCGTCGACATTATTGGTAGCTTTAAAACGATCTTCGCTTAACAATACCAACAAACTATCCACCTTAGGCCCCGCTCCAAATACCTGGCCCAAGCTCGGACCAAGTTCTCTGATTTTAAACTCAGCATTTTTATTAGGAGAAGATTCATAGGCGAGCCGACGTACCAGCCAACTTAAATCAGTTTGCAACTGACTAACATTTTTTGTCTCATCAAACCTTTGCGCGATGCCATGCAATTCAGCATGCCACTTACGCCGAAATTTACGTTTTTTGGCCTGGCGTCGAAGCCACCAAAAAAGTCCTAGCAATATGCCCACCATCAAAAGAAAGGCTATATAATAACCTCCCGCAAGCGGCCATACTGAAGGCTCTGGCGGCAAATGAACATCTTTGAGTTCGCTCAATATTTGCTCATTCATGATACATCACCATTTCCCTGAAAATAGCCTATTTAAATTGACATCTAAATCTTCGCTCGTTTTAAACTCAAGAAAGGGAATATCAAGACTTCTAAACAATTCTCTTTGTTGTTTTTCTGCGTTTAAATACCAGCTTTTAAATTGATCATGAATATTCTTATCTTGACTATCAAAAATTATCTGGTGAGACCCATAGCTCATTCCCACCGTGCCAATATTAGGCAATTCTATTTCGAGGGGATCGCTCAATTTTAAGGCGAGGACGTCGGTGTTTTTCAATAAACGAAGCAGCCAAGGGCGGGCTAAAGTATCATCGAGGCCTAAAAAATCCGAAATCAAAAAAACCTGGGCGCCGCGGTGCACATGATGGCAAAGCTGTTTGAAAGTTGGGGCCCAAAAATCACTGGCGACCTCACCATCTTTTTTTTGGGTGGCATCCGCCAATGCCCCGAAAAATCGACTCAAATGGTTGCGACGCATGCTCGGCGGGCAGTTCACCACATTTTGTCCATTGAAAATTAGGGCTCCTACCTGATCGCCGCCATTTAAGCCGGCAAAAGCCAGACGCGCTGCGATGCGCGCGAGCAAGACTGATTTGAAGCAGTTCTTGGTGCCAAAAAACATATGGGGACGCAAATCCAGCACAAAATACAGAGGTCGGTTTTTTTCTTCGACAAATATTTTGGTATAGAGGCTGTTGAGACGGGCGCTCACTTTCCAATCAATACTGCGGATTTCATCTTGGGGCACATAAGGTCGCGACTCAAAAAATTCCATGCCCCGCCCGCGAATACTCGAGCGCTTAAGTCCGCCACTTTGAGCGCGGGCTTTTCGTCTTAGATGCAAAGTCCGGCCCGCCGACTTTTGCCCTTCATGAAAAAGCTCTGCTAAGCTACAAAAAATGCCGTTCGAAACGACATTGCTCGAAATTTGCTGATGAGGTGAATAAGACATTGTCCCACCTTAAGGCAAAGGGAGAAGAGTTAAAATCTCATCGATGACCTGATCGGTGCTTAAGCCCATTGATTCCGCCTCAAAAGTCAACCCAATCCGATGGCGCAAAATCTCGTGGGCCACGTCGTGAATATCACTGGGGGCCACATAATCTTTATTTTTTAACCAGGCCGACGCGCGTGCTGTGCGATCCAGGTAAATACTGGCCCGCGGGCTCGCACTAAAATCAATCAAGCGGCCAAGCTTCTCGGACAATTTGCCAGGATGACGCGTAGCCATGACAATCTGCACCAAATATTCTTCCACCGCCGGATCCATATGCACATCATAAATAGCCCGCCGAATGGAAAATATATCCGCCTGGGATAATCGCTCCCGCGCCGCTGGCTTTTGATCAGCGGTAATGGCCTCGCGACGATTGAGCTCGAGAATGCGCTTTTCGGTGTCTTTATCGGGATAACCGATTTTTACATGCATCATAAAGCGATCAAGTTGCGCCTCGGGCAAAGTAAAAGTCCCCTCTTGCTCGATGGGATTTTGCGTCGCCATGACCAAAAAAAGTTTCGGCAATTGATAAGTTTTATTGCCAACACTCACTTGGCGTTCGCCCATAGCCTCAAGCAACGCTGATTGCACCTTGGCCGCGGCGCGATTAATTTCATCGGCTAAAATCAGATTATGAAAAACCGGCCCACTCTGAAAAGAAAAAGTGCCTTTGTCGGGGTGATATACTTCCGTTCCCGTAATATCGGCTGGTAATAAATCAGGAGTAAATTGAATGCGGTGAAAATCACCTTCGATCAAATGGGACAAGGCTTTGATGGCCTTGGTTTTCGCAAGTCCCGGTGCCCCTTCCACCAATAAATGGCCATCGGCCAAGAGCGCGAGAAGCAGGCGATCAATAAGTTTTTTTTGCCCTAAAATGGTCGTTTCTAGAGCCTCAGCGAGCGCTAAAACTTTTTCATGTAAGTTCATATGGCACACCCATCATCAGTATTGTCATTCTGTACCTGTTCTTTCTTCGCTAAAATCGCCGCCCTCACCTGCTCGATCAACCGATCCGTATCGGCTCTCTCGAGATTCGCAGTTTCCACGGGCCTACAAAAATGGACGGTAATGGAGCGATTGGTGTTAACACTCAGCCCATCTGCCGGCATAACATTGCGAGCACCTTCAATGTACACGGGAACAATAGGCACCCCTAAACTGCGGGCTAGATGAAAACCACCTTTTTTAAAAAGGCCGATCTCGCCATCACGCGATCTCGTCCCTTCCGGAGCCATCCAAATAGAAATGCCGCTCTTTAGACGATCTTTGGCAAGCTCAAGCTGTTTAATGGCACGACTGCGATTATTGCGATCGATAGCGATAAAACCTGCGCTATCCATGGCGCGACCAACAATGGGGATTTTCATAATGCCCGCTTTCGAAACCATGCGCAGGCTCGTCGGCACTGCAGCAAACATGGCCGGAATATCCAGCCAGGATTCATGATTTGACATAAAAATATAAGTCTGGCCTGAACCAAGCTCTTGCCTCCCCTTCACATAAAGAGCGCAATGAGCGTTTTGAAATTGACTCTTCCACAGCATCTTAATGTAGTCATCGGTCACTGCCACATCAGTGAGGCGAGCCACTGCACGAGCAAAATAGCCTGAACATAGAAAAAAAGCCCGACCAAACATGGCGAGGCCATAAAGTGGGCTTTTTTTAAACATAGCCGGATGCTCAGGTTCGAAAATTACAATTTTATCATCCATAACTAGCCTGCAAAATGGTTAGTAGCACCCACAAGGGCGCTGGTAATGCCCGGTTCACTGGCGGAATGCCCTGCTTCTTCCACTATGATCAGCTGCGATTTGGGCAACTTTTTATGAAGCTGATAGGCGCTGACCGGTGGACATGGCATGTCATAACGGCCTTGAACTATGATAACCGGGATATGTTTTATTTTACCCACATTATTCAAAATCCAATTATCTTCACTGAAGAAAGCGCGGTTAATAAAATAATGGTTTTCAATGCGCGCGAAAGCATAAGCAAAATGGTCGTCGCTAAAATCGCTCACCATGTCGTCATTTTTCTTGAGCTTCGAAGTAGAGCCTTCCCATTTACTCCAGGCAATCGCCGCTTCTTTAACAATTTTCGGGTCAGAACTATTTAGGCGCTTGTGATAAGCACTCACTAAATCGCCCCGTTCATTTTCTGGAATAGGCGCTAAAAACTGTTCCCATTCTTCGGGATAATAAAGGCTCGCCCCATGCTGATAAAACCAGTGGATTTCTTCTTTGCGCACCAAGAAAATCCCGCGCAACACTAAAGATTCCGTAATCTCTGGGTGGCTAATGGCATAACTAAGCGCCAGCGTACTCCCCCACGATCCACCAAAAACATGCCACCGCTCGATTCCCAAGTGGCGACGAATTTTCTCCATATCCGCCACTAACTCGAAGGTAGAGTTTTCGCGCAGTTCACCAAAAGGGGTAGACTGGCCACAGCCGCGCTGGTCAAAAAGAATCACCCGCCAAATTTTCGGATCAAAAAAACGCCGCTGCTTTTCATCAATCCCGCCCCCAGGCCCTCCGTGAACAAAGATCACCGGTTTACCTTTGGGGTTTCCCACTTCTTCCACCCGAATGGTGTGGAGCTCGCTGACCGGCAATTTAAAACTATTAAAGGGCTCAATGGGTGGATAAAGTAGGTTCATGGCTGTCCTTTTTGATTAATCCTGAAAAAATGTAGATCCTTCTTCTCGGGCTTTGAAGAGAATAACCACATTCCCGATAGTGGCTACATGCTGAGCCCCCGTTTGTGCAATCAATTCTTCTAGATTTTCTTCTAGTTCCGGTTTCTGGACGGGTAAAACTTGCACCTTGATTAACTCATGATCAAGCAATGCCTGATTAATTTCATTAATGAGTGCCGGTGAAACTCCTTTTTTGCCCAATTGGACGATTGGTTTAAGGTGATGAGCCGACTTTTTGAGGAAACGTAGTTGTTCTTCGGAAAGCAATATCTTTTCTTGTTGGTTATTCATGATAAGCGCTGTTCTAAAAAGCCCAATCGCAAGTGTCAATATTGCGGGGCCTGGCTTATGCCAGATGTCCAAAAATAAATATGACCCGCTACCAAGCCCCGGGGGAAAGATTATGACTTTTGTTGTTACTGATAATTGCCGAAGATGCCGTTTTACCGATTGTGTTTCTGTATGTCCCGTCGACTGTTTTTACGGCGATGGCGACATGCTTTATATAAACCCAGACGAATGCATTGATTGCGGCGCCTGCGAACCAGAGTGTCCGGTAGAGGCCATCTTTGATGAAGCTAATCTGCCTAAAGAAAAGGAAAATTGGATTAAGATTAATGCGGAAAAAGCGCCTAATTTGCCAAATATTACCCAAAAGCAGGAAGCTTTAGCGGGTGCTGAGGAACGAAAGGCTGAATTAGGGTTTTAAGCATTCATCGAGCGCCATCCCTTGGCGCGCGCGGGCTTACTATCCTTGTACCCGAGGATCTCTACATAGTGCCCTTTCGCTGGATCGTCGGGTCAAGCCCGAAGATGACAAGGGTGCTAGCGCCGAGCCTCACTGGCCTAATAAAAAAGCTGGCTCAATAGGCCAGCCTGCTATTAATTTGGATACTTATTTAACCACCGTGATGGGGATAATGACTAGGATCGTTAAAATTATCGGAAGCCGGATGTGGCGGATGCGGATGATTTAAATCATCTCCTTCATCATCATGGTCGTCGCTATCATGAAAACTTGAATCTCCCACCGATGGCAATCTCATCAACTCTGCCCGCGCAATACGCCAGGCGTATTGGACAATCCAAGATAAACTGCGTTCTTGTCTTTTTGCTTCACTTTGCATTTCGCGCAAAATTGTATCAGGAAAGTATAAAGATCTTTTACGCTTGTCTGTAGTTGTCATTAAGTATCATCTCCATCATCACATTTATTGGCAATGTTTTATCTGCTTAAGCATCCCCATGAAAAAATATACATTAAAACACGTTAAGATGTCAAAGTTTAATCAAGACGTGTCTCACATAAGGGTTATTATTATATTTTTTTAGTGTCTAGATATTTGCTTTCCTGAGGCGGAAAATAGGCTTTGTTCTTTTTGCTCTTCAAAAAGAATCTTCGCGTCTCCTAAATACTTTAGAAGACGCACGACGCGGCTTTTATTGTTTATAATTAAAAGTTCCAAGATAGTCTTTTTTGCCAATATTAACGCCATTATGCCGCAAAATGGCATAGGCAGTGCTTAAGTGAAAGTAAAAATTGGGGATGGCATGTTCCCTAAAATACTCTTCACCTAATAGATATTTTCCTTCCCAACGCGGATGAGTCACTTTGCGCGCGGCGGCATCGCTAAAGTCGCTGGCTTTAAAAGTATTTAAATAAGCCACAACTTTCTCAATCCGAGCCTTAAGTTCTGGCAGTGTTTTCTCAGTGTCTGGGTGGCTTGGAATTTCTTTATTGGCCAATGAAGAGGCACTAAATTTAGCGACATCGCAGCAAATTTGTAGTTGGCGAATAAAGTTAAACTGATCGGGGGCCAGGCGGGCCTGAAAAAGAACTTCGACGTCAAACTTTTTTTCGCTTGCATAGAGAGCTGCTTTATCAAGCATGGCTGATAAATTAGTGAGCATTTTAGAAAATTGTACGATGCTGGCTTGGTAATTCATGAGTTAATCCCTCGGGAGATCTTTGAAAGGTTCTCTCGCTATCATGACCAGCTGGATTTTCTTTGGCAACACTCGAAAAAGCTTAGCGAATATTAATAGAAATTTTTTAAGAGTCGACCAATCACAATGCCTGCAGCGGCAGCAAGCCCAACAAAAACCCACATTCGCGGATAGCTGACAGAATTCTTGGCCATGCTTGTGTGACTTGGCTTCTTGCTGGAAGTGGCTCTTGGTGTCAGCTGAGCAGAGACATCGGCACCCAATTCTGCGGGGTTAAGACCTTCTTCGGCTGCAATTTTCTCGGACAAAGCTTGGTTTTTGTCTTTATTATCTTGGTCATTTCTCATTTCAAGCTCCTATAGTGTATTTAAATAAATTTTAACCTTATTATTTATATAGCAATGAGCCCGCCCCCATGCAACAAAACCATTTGTGAACATGCTTTTGAGCTATGGTAAAATAAGGCATGGCATAATCATCGAGGAATGCGCACGTACGAGATTTATGATGCTTAAATCGCTCCTTTCGCGCCCATTGTGGCAAAAAATATTTTGCGGATTTATCCTCGGCATTATTTTTGGCCTTGCTCTTGGTCCCCGAGCGGTGATGCTAAAACCCATCGGGGATGTCTATTTAAACCTCGTGCGCATGATCGTGGTTCCTCTGGTTTTTTTCACCATCAGTTCAAGCATTGCTCAGCTCTCCGAATCGAAAAATATTACTCGTCTTTTTCTGCGCACCATGGCGTGGTTTTTAATAGGCTCTAGCCTCGCCGTTATGGTGGGTATTTTGTTTGGCCATCTGATTGGTCCCGGCCTCGGACTTGGGCATTTACCGCTCGGCGAATATAAAGCTCAAGATATCCCCTCCGCCTTGGAGGTTTTTATTGGGTTAATCCCCGCTAATCCCATTGCAGCCATGGCCAACGCAAATATCATGCAGGTCCTCTTTTTTTCGGCCATGATAGGTGCCGCGCTCGCCTCCCTCGGGGCAAAGGCACAAAACCTGAGAACACTGATGTTTGAGGGCACCAATCTGATATTTGTGATTACTCGTTGGATATTGCAGTTAACTCCGCTCGGCACCTTTGGATTAATTGCCTGGGTGGTGGGACATTATGGGCTTAGTTCGCTCTTTCCTTTGGGTAAATTTATTATCGCAATGTATGCCGCGTGTACTTTTCATATGATTGTCGTCTATGGGGGGCTCTTAAAGTTGCATGGATTAAAGATGCGACGTTTTTTTCGCAGTAGCTTTCCTGCGCAACAAATGGCCTTTGCCAGCTGCTCAAGCATGGCAACCCTTCCCCTCGCACTGAATACCGCCATAAATAAGCTGGGCGTTCCTAAAGATCTCGCCCAATTTGCGCTCCCTTTAGGGGCGAGTGTAAAAATGGATGGATGCGGCGCCATTTACCCCGCCATTGCGGCCATTTTTGTGGCCCAATATTTTGGATTAGAGCTCACATTTAGTCACTATGCTCTCATCGCCATCACGGCAATCATTGGTGCCGTCGGCACCGCTGGCGTTCCGGGCACATCAATAGTTTTACTCACGTTAACGCTTAAAAGCGTTGGCTTACCCCTTGAAGGCCTAGGCTACTTGGTTGCCATTGATAGAATTATCGACATGATCAGGACCACCACCAATGTCACGGGCCAAATGCTCGTGCCTGTTCTGGTAGCCAAGGAAGAAAGGATTCTTAATGAGGAAATCTATAATGGCGTTTTTGACGATCTTGCGACTGAGACTTCCTCAACTGCTTGAAAAATAACAGCAAGACTAACCAATTAGCGCGGATTTTAATGCTTAATATTTATTAAATTTAACTTGAATAGAGGTTTAATGTTTACTAGATAAAAATAATCTTAATGAGTTTTTTTCCACATTTAAGACGTCACTTGACAAAGCAATGGAAAATGAATTATGTATAGAAAATTTGCGCTAATATTAAGCTACTTGATGGCAATTTTAATGGCCTTAGCTTCCAGTGAACTAAGTGCCATGGAGCCTTTGCCTGATGGGCACAAAGAAAAGTGCGATTTAGGTTTAGAGCTAGATGAAACGCTGACGGATTTTGCTTTGGGGCCATTTTCACAGCGTATCATTCAGGTGCTCATGAATAAGCACGGGCTCAGCAAAGAGGCCGCGGAAAAAATTGCTAATATAAGAACTTGTAAATGAATGGCTCCTAACAATTAAATATACAAATAAACTGATTTTAGTGAATAAAATATGAATAAAAAATTAATCCTATCACTATGCAGCCTCGCCACATTTGGCTTCCTTACGGCATGTGACAAAGCCCCTTCTGATAATGCCGACACGGATTCTCCCACTAAGGCCTGGAAAAGTCCGCCACCTGGGCCGGCGCAAAATGCTGACGATTATGATAGCGAAGGTTTTCACCGAATAACCCATGTCCATCAGTTAACCGGCGATATCTACGCGCCCAATGGTTATGATTATTTAGGCTTCGACAAAACCAAACACGATAGGCAGGGCTTCAATATTGAGGGCTTTCATAAAGACACCAAACTTCATAAAGAGACCAAATATTATTACGGCCCCGACGGCTACGATTATCAAGGCCACAATATTGAGGGCTTTCACAAATTAACTCGCCTCCATCAAGATACCAAAGAAATTTATGGGCCTAGAGGCTACAACGCCGAAGGTTTTTTGAAGGATACGAATCTACATAAAGATACCGGCACTCATTATGGCCCCGAAGGTTATGATTATTTAGGCTACAATAAAGCTGGTTTTAACGCGGCCCACGAATATAAAGATGGCGGACTTTATGGGCCCGGTGGCTGGGATTATCAGGGTTATAATGCCGACGGATTCCATAAAGACACGCACTTGCAGAGAAATGGCGATGCTCTTGGGCCAGATGGAAATGATTATCAGGGTTATAATGCCCAGGGATTTCATAAAGATACGCACTTGCAGAGAAATGGCGATGCTCTTGGGCCAGATGGAAATGATTTTCAAGGTTATAATGCCGACGGATTCCATAAAGATACCCACTTGCAAAGAAATGGCGATGCTCTTGGGCCAGATGGAAATGATTACCAGGGTTTTAATGCCGACGGATTCCATAAAGACACGCATTTGCAGAGAAATGGCGATGCTCTTGGGCCAGATGGAAATGATTACCAGGGTTATAATGCC
>CAYJDW010000010.1:42374-51215 GCA_964368985.1 uncultured Myxococcales bacterium
GAGAAATGGCGATGCTCTTGGGCCAGATGGAAATGATTACCAGGGTTATAATGCCCAGGGATTTCATAAAGATACACACTTACAGAGAAATGGCGATGCTCTAGGGCCAGATGGAAATGATTACCAGGGTTATAATGCCGACGGATTCCATAAAGATACGCACTTGCAAAGAAATGGCGATGCTCTTGGGCCAGATGGAAATGATTACCAGGGTTATAATGCCGACGGATTCCACAAAGACACGCACTTGCAGAGAAATGGCGATGCTCTAGGGCCAGATGGAAATGATTATCAGGGTTATAATGCCCAAGGATTCCACAAAGACACACACTTGCAGAGAAATGGCGATGCACTAGGGCCAGATGGAAATGATTACCAAGGTTATAATGCCGACGGATTCCACAAAGACACGCACTTGCAGAGAAATGGCGATGCTCTAGGGCCAGATGGAAATGATTATCAGGGTTATAATGCCCAAGGATTCCACAAAGACACACACTTGCAGAGAAATGGCGATGCACTAGGGCCAGATGGAAATGATTACCAAGGTTATAATGCCGACGGATTCCACAAAGACACGCACTTGCAGAGAAATGGCGATGTACTAGGGCCAGATGGAAATGATTACCAGGGTTATGATGCCGATGGATTCCACAAAGACACTCACATGCACAGGGATGGCGGATTAGTGGATGCCGGGGGTTATAATTATTTAGGCTTTGACGCAGCCAATCAGCATAGAAATGGTGGCTTATTCAGCCCCGCCGGAAACGATTATCGGGGCTTCGATGTGAACGGCGTAGACCTATTGGGCCTCGATACACCAGACGCTAAAGCCTATCGTGAACAAAAAATAATTGAGCATCTGGCCCAGCTAAGAATCTACGGGTTAGGGCTCGATGAAGCCATCATGCTCGATCCAATAACCGACCTCACAGAACTAAAAGATGCTTACCGCAATTTAGTCCCTCCGGATCAGCCACATCCCCTCATTCCCTCAGATAAAGACCTCCACAATAGCTTATTAAAAACTAGGCAGAAACTGGAGGAATGGAGTGCTGCTGGCTATCGTTATAACGATATTGACCAATTAAAACTCGTTGATGCCAAAGTGCGTAAACCTGGTCTTTACTTAGATTACGAGCAGCTTTGGCAAGATGCTGAAAATGCCATTGTGGGTCCGAAAGATGCCTTCTACATGGAAATTTATAACGCATTAAATCACGATGATTTACTCGGCGCCGCGGATTACCCGGATCCGGCAGATGCAGCAGACAATGGGAATGCTCCAGGAAAAATTCAGATAAAACGCAATCATTTAATTTTAGCTTTATCCTCTATAAAAAATAGACTTGACAACCAGCAATTATTAGCTGCTCAGGATGGGAATCCAGAAATCCGATCTAACGCACTCGGCTTTGGAACTGGGGGCAACAGCCCCCTATGGTTTGCGACGCAAAGACTGAAACTTTATCGATTGTCCGAAACAATTGATACCCTAAATGATGATGATAAAAAGATGGTAGTGAGTCAGCTTCTACACGCGGGGAGACATTGCTCGGATGCCAAGCATGATATTTATCACACCTTAATGACTATGTTCAATAATCCAGCCTTCGTGCAGTTGGAACTAGCAGAACAGGCACTTGCCCATAACCTTCTAGAAAGGATTGAAATGGTTGCCACCCGGACCAAAGCTGTTATTTTACAAGGACTCATTGATAGTACCTATATAATAATAACTCGTGATAGGCGTGGAGACCTCGTCAATAATCCTGGAGGTCCCGAGCGTGCAGATGCAGTAGGATTTGAAAGCTTTTCCTACAAAGCTGGCACTTGGGATTTTTATGCACCTAGATTAGGATTGAATTTACGCAATGCTGCTTATCCCGAGATGCGCTTTTTCCTTGAGGAAAATAAACTCTTCGAGCCTGGCGCCTACACACCTCTTAAACTATTCAATGAAATTCTTAGACAAGTAGAAGTTGCCGACGAGATTGTGCGAGAAATAGCTGGCGGCTTGCGCCCTCTAATCGCGCCCGGCTCTGAGCAGGGAAATATTCTTATTCGAGGTACTCTCATCGAAGGTGGTTTGCTAGAGAATCTCTAAGACAAAAAAGCACTATAGCTATTTGAAGCTATAGTGCACATAACTGCTCTGGCTTATTTGAGAGAATCATAAAATTGAAGAAGAAGACCGAAAGATTCTTTTAGATATTCAAAATCATTACGTGTTTGTAAGCTTAGTTCTTCATGTCTAACGATTAATTCAATATTATGAAAAATTCCTGCTATGTCATTAAACTTGACAGCAGCCTCCAAAGAATCGGGAGCAAAAGAATACACAGCAAAGTGGAATTCATCAGCGAGCAATGCCAATACTTCAGCATTTTGAAGAAGTGGGATAAAGCCCTCTGTTTGAGCACTGTCTAAAAGATAGCGAGTGTCAGAATGGAAAGCATCAACCACTTCAAAAATCGAAACAATATCTGATTTTTCGATCGGAGCCACTTCACGTGCTGAAATACTTGGTGCCGTAAATACCAAACCAGAGACAAGCGCGAAAAGACCGCGTTTAATCATGAACATATTCCCCCCCGGGAAAAAATTAATGTATGAAAGCAGCTGTCTCTTAATTTCAGGGTCACATTAAGATAGTCGCTGCCTTGTTTCTCATAATTGCATTAAAATTTCATCACAACAAAGATATTTTTTTCAGCTTTATATTCACTAAATAAACATTTTTACTAGTTATCAACTTGACTTCCATTCAGCTTTTGCGCCCCTTCTCCTGGGATGGTCTTCATATAGTCATAGCGAGCTAGCACGCGATCCAGGCGCAGTTCCACATGTAAGTATTAAAACCCTGTTTTGTGAAATTAACATCTACTCTGCTTTACTTTTCAGCGCATAAAAATAACTTCGTTTCTGATGAGCTCTGTCTTTTTCGCTCCATAAGGTGTGGGCTTGTTCATTTTTTTCAACTAAATATTGATACATAAAAGAAATAACATTTTTATGGGTTGAATAATAATTAACCATATTAGTGAAGAGCGAATCGGTATCATCATAATTAATCTTGGCCAGTTTATTTAGCGAATATTTGAGATAGAAATCATAGCCGCACTTAACTCCTGCACCAACACCTAAGGCTATTGCTGCGTAATTTCCTACCGCGACAGGGAGCGAGAAAAGTTGAGCGGGAATTCCGGGTCTCAAGGTTACTCCCGTCATCACAGAATCTTCAATCCTTGGTATCTTACAAATTACGTAACTCTTAACCCCATCCAAAATCCACCAGTCCTCACACAGTGGTCCCGGCACAAACTCGGCAAGACTTGAAGCAATATATGATATGCCACCGCTCAGGGAAGCACCAACTAAACATTTTTTTGCAAAACCGCTCTCTAAAAATTGCTCAGTTTTGATTTGCCAAACGAAATTCCTTAGTATTTCGTTAAATTTAGAGATCTCATCCTCTCCAGTGGGACTAACAGAGTCACCAGCTAGTTCGATAGCGAATTCAGAAAAATCAAATTTAATATTGTCAAAATATTTTTGAATCACATCTAACAAAACCTCATTTTTATCTGGATTTGGATGCACGTCAGCTGCATAGGTTGCAAAGGAAAAAACGATAAGAAAAACTGTATGTAAATACCTTTTCACGATGAGCTCCTTACACAGAAAAATAAAATAATCTGTATAAATGTGTATTAATCTGAAGCTAAAATTTTGGAAGGGAGTGAGCCAATTATAAAAATACCTTGCTGCATTTTTATGACAAAGATTATAAAAAATACCTCTAAAAGATAATTTGTCGCCATGACCTGTACTCAAGTTTCAGCAGCCTTTTCACGCCAAAAACCCCACACAAAAGAATATAATCGCTCAGGGCCAATAAGTGCCTTAAGGAGAGATCCGTGGATTATTCCAGACGCAATGTGCTTAAAAGTTCTGCAGTCGCCTTGGGCTTGGGCTTATCGACAAAATTGTTTGGTTATCCAGGCAAAAATCTCGTTGCCATTAAGTCGCTTGATACGGTCTCAACGAAAAGACTTGCTCACGATGAAGAGTATTGGCAGATAGTGGCATCTCAGTTTCACATCGATAGAAGCTTTATCAATTTAGAAAATGGTTATTACGGCATTATGCCAGCCTTAATCCATAGCGCCTACTTGGAGAATATTACTCGTCTTAATCGTCTTAATTCCTATTACTTGCGAACCGCCTATGCCAACGAATTGGAATCGGTGAGAATATATTTGGCAAAGGTTTTGGGTGTTTCTCACGAGGAAATTGCCCTGACTCGCGGGGGTACTGAAGCGCTGCAAAACTTAATTGCAGGCTACAACAACTTGAGCCCCGAAGACCAAGTCATGTATTCCGATCTCGACTATTATAGCTGCCAATATGCCTTTGATTGGCTAGAAGATAGACGAGGAGTTTCTTTGGTTAAAATAAAGCTTCCAGAACCGTGCGAAAAACAAGCGGTTCTCGATGCGTATGCGCAAACTTTGGAAGAAAATCCACGCATAAAAGTTTTCCTGCTAACTCATTTAAATAATCGTACAGGATTAGTTCTGCCCGTCGCTGAAATCACCGATATGGCAAGAAAAAAAGGCGTCGATGTTATTGTGGACGCGGCCCACTCCTGGGGGCAATTAAATTTTAACATCGAGGATCTGGGAGCCGATTTTGTAGGCTTCTCCCTTCATAAGTGGATCCATGCGCCTTTAGGTCTGGGCTGTTTATATATTCGCAAGAACAGAATCCCTGATATTGATCCATGTTATGCCGACGCATTATTTGAAGCGACCGACATTCGCGCGCGCGTGCATTCTGGCACCCTCAATGTTGCTTGTGCTTTGACTTTGCCTACCGCGCTGGACTTTCACCTTAGTCTCGGCGCAGAAGCGAAGCAGGAGCGTTTAGAATATTTAAGAAACCACTGGGTATCGCGCGTAAGTTCTATCGATTCTATCCAAATTCTGACGCCGCCAAAGATGCATGGTGGCATCACCTCGTTTCGTCTGCGAGGACGAATTACCAAACGTGAAAACGAAGAGATCGTGAAATACCTCTTTGAACAGCACGGTATTTTCACGGTGCAGCGAGGAGGAGTTGCTAACGGCGACTGCGTGCGCGTTGCACCCGCCTTGTTTACTACTATTGATGACGTCGAAAAATTGGCCATTGGCCTCGAGGATATAGCTCGACGCTTTTCTTAGGCGAAATAATCATCAGGAACCACCTCGACGAGCAACACCAAAGCTCAATAAAACAATCTCGATTAGCAGCGCACCCAAAGTTGCCAAAGCCGCGGCCAAAGCTCCTGAGACGCCAAAAAATAGCAAGATGCTGCACACGATTAACATGGTGCCGATGTTGATAATGGTCGTACAATTTATCCACCAAAATGCGCCCAATAAAATGAGACGGCCTTGGAGATAATTTTCAAGAGCCACCAGACATGGCAGGAAAACTAATGCCTGAAGGCTTGGTAAGAGCGCTTGCAGCATGAGGCTATTATCTCCCATCAAGATCAGCAGCAGGCTTTTTCCCGGTGCCATAAAAGCTAAAAATATCATGGGCAAACAAGCGCAGCTCCCAATCATCAAAGAAAATCTGAAGAGAAGACGATGAGAGACTTGTTTAGGTGCGGCAATAACCATTTGTTGAAGCATGCGCGTGGAATTGGCGATGGGGAGGAAAAACCCACTTGCAACCGTCCATCCCGCCACTGCCAACATGCCATTATTGGCATGAGCAATGATAGCAACTAATGCCGCCCTTCCCATCCAAACCACGACTGAAGTTGAGCCTAAGGGAACATAGTAGTTGGCAATATTTTTTACTGTATGCAGATGAGCATGCGTGTCTCTCGACGCGGCTCTAGGTGCCTTGCGGGCATAATAAAGCACCATCAAAGCTTCCAAAATAACCGCGCCGATTAAGGAAAGCACCGCTATGAAAATGGCATCCAGCTCTAGTCGATAGCCAATCATTAAAACCAGCGCAGTAAAGAGAAGTCGCATAAGAGCAGCATAGGACATCTCTTTTTCCTGCCGATTCCGAATCAGAATTCCTTGGAAAAAACGTCGACACGCAATGGACGCAGGCCAAGGAACCATGAAAATCAGCGCAACCAGCGCGCGTTTTGCGACCGATGGCGACAGGCCAAAAACATCACACAATAACCAGCCAGATATGGGCTCAACGCACAATGCGAGAAAAATAAAAGTTAAGAAGCCCGATAAGATATAAGTAAAACGCCCTAAAGCGCGATGCGATTGATGATCGACGCTTAAGGCCGTTGAGGCATGCAATATGGTGATAATCGGACTTTCCAGACAAACGGCAATGGATTTAACCACACCAATTACCGCAAAAGTCACGTCAGGGTGAGGAAAGCGCCCAAGAGCAATAGTGCGCAAAGTATCTCCCAATGCCATAGTAAAATCGCTCATGGCAAGTGGGTAAAATTGGCGCCACAATGCCCACATGCTGGGGCTTTCGCATTCCGATTGAGCAGCAAGACTAGTGGTTTTCATGAAGAGCCCCATCTAATAAAATCGGATTTAGTGTATCAATCGCCTCAATTATTTGAGCATGATTTAAGAGGCTAAAATCGTGTTCGGCGAGCCAAGTTGCATCATAAATAGTCTCAAGATAGCGATCACCGCGGTCGGGATTGATCATCAAGACCCGGCTCTTTGGACCAAGAGATTTTGCAACATGCATGCCGGCCGCAACGATCGCACCGCTAGATGCCCCAAGCAGCATGCCATCTCGTTTAGCGAGTCGATGGCATACAGAAAAAGCTAATTGTTCATGGATAACATAGGCGCTGTGAAGAAGTTTTAGATCTAAATTAGGCGGGAAAAACGATAATCCGATACCAGTCATTTTATAGGGACTGGCCGGAGTATTGAAAATCACTGAGCCTTCCACATCAACGCCAATAATTTTTATGCTCGGATGCGTATGCTTTAACCGTTTCGCTATCCCCATAATTTGACCTGCAGTACTGACCCCTACCACCACTGCATCGAGATCCCGCCCAAAGACTTTTTCAATTTCCCGAGCGGTATAGAGTGCGTGGGCTTCTATATTATGGGGATTAAGATGCTGGCAAGGATACCACGCTCCCGGGATCTCTTTTTGAAGTATCTGCGCTCGCTGCATGCGAGCTTTCTGCATAGAACCTGAGGCGTCACATTCGCTGAGGGGAACCTCCCAAAGCTCCGCTCCATAGGCGCTTAATAAGCGGCGAAAAAATGGTGTGGTTTTTGCGTCAATAACAATAATAACCCGATAGCCTCTTACCGCACCCACAATAGCAAGACCGACGCCGAAGTTGCCCGAGCTCGATTCAACGATGGTGCCACCACGCCTAAGCAGTCCTTTTCTCTCCGCCTGGTCGACCAGATAAACCGCATTTTTTTCTTTAATGGAGCCCCCCGGATTACAACTCTCCAACTTGAGCCAACAAGAACTTGTCTGGCAAATAGGATGGATATTTTGCAGCTCAACCACGGGTGTCATTCCGACAGCATGGGTAATATCAGGAACAGATAATTTGGTGCGAAGGCGATAAAAATCGCTTTGAAAAAAGTTCAACATTGTTCGTTCTCACAAAAAAAAGCGGAAAATTTGCAAAAGGCCACGCGCAAAGCGCAGAAATTGCGGCTTAATCTTTTTGAAAATGTGAAAACTAGGCGATAGGCGGTCTAAATATGCTTGCACATGCTTCTTTAGGGAAAAAAGCAGCTTGCAAAGCCAATGCTAAAAGAAGAGGCATTGCTCGGACCGGGCCATCTATTTGGAGCGGCTGAGCCCCTAGAACAGGAAACTCACCATGGCTTAAATGGATAACATGAGTGTGTTGATGTTCTTCTTTATTATCTTGGTCTGATGAATGCTTGTGCGTGTAAGTAATGTGATGACAATCCATAGAGCCACAAGAAGACTCCTGCTCCCCCGCCTCATCGACAAGAAAGCCTCCATCGCTATGGTTTGAAGGAGGAATGCCATAGACCATTGTAAGCTGCGATACCATTAATAAAGCTAATACCAATGCAACCCAAAAGAGCACCATCGAAAAATGTGAATTTTTAGCGACTTTGACTTGCATAGTAAACATCGTACGCTAAAAATCTGCCAATATACAATTATTGCTTAAGCTTGATTTAAGACCATCATTTAAAAGCCAAAATCGCCCGCGCCGCTTTTAATTTAGCCTTTTGGGTGGGCAATCTTAGATAAAATTTTCCCCACTTTTTTTACTTCTTCATCAGTCGTATTCCACGACGCAATAAATCTTATTTGATGCTCAGAAAGATTCCACGGCAAGCAAAAAATTTGTGCTTCTATTTCAGCCATGAAGGGCCTGGGCACATTTAAGAAAATCTGATTAGTTTCCACAGGATAACTCAAATTAAACCCCGGCAAGCTTTCAATAATAGCGCCGATATCCTTGGCTTTTTGATTAGCGTTTCCCGCTAATTCCCTCCACAATTCATCCTTAAAAAAGGGCAAAAATTGCGCAGAAAGAAAGCGCATTTTTGACATGAGTTGTAAGCTTTGTTTTTGCAAATATTCGCTGCCATTTAAAAGCCTGGGATTAAAAATCAACAAAGCTTCAGCGCCAACCAAGCCATTTTTGGTGCCGCCGAGCGATAAAAGGTCAGGCTTCGCGGCCTCAATAATTTCATGCAAATCGCATTTTAAAAAAACCGCAGCATTATAAAGGCTGCTTCCAGCGATATCGAATTTTTCTACCAGCGATTCTTTTTTTGGTCTCGACGAGATTTTAAACTATCGATTAATTTATATGTT
>CAYJDW010000011.1:0-49517 GCA_964368985.1 uncultured Myxococcales bacterium
TCCCCGAGCCCTCTCCCGCAAGCGGGCGAGGGAGCGTGGTGCATAGCTTTTTGTCTCAAAAACTATTTTTGCAACAACGCCCTAGGAAAAAGAGGGGGATTTCGAAACCCCTGCAAAACTCCCTTACTATCAATCCGCCATCACAAAGAATCTATTTACTCTTATTTCCGTTACTCTATTGAAAGTCTAAAATGGCCCCTAAAAGGTAAACTATGAAAAAAATCATCCTGATTATATTTCTGCTCGCTTTCCCGGTTTGCAGTGAAAGTAGCGACGATCGCACTTTTTCTTTCAGCCTTCACGCAGCTGAAGCTCTCTTAGGCAATTACGGCATGACTTTTGCCGTCAAGTTGGCCTCCCATCTAGAGTTGACAGTACCCTTGGAGTTTTATTCATTTAGGCATTCTTTAGCTGGTCTCGTGACCTATAAAATGGTGGATAAATTTGCTGTTGATAAAGGGATTAAAAAAGTTCCCCAACTTTCCATGTTTCATGCGCGGGCAGGTATTGGCTGTAGGGTATTTTTTAGTCCATCAGCACTTGATTCAGGTTTTTATTTGCAGCCGATTATTTATGGCGGGTGGATGAGCCATTCTGATTTTAAGAGCATTGAATTTGATGATCGACGGGAAGTGGCTGATTCTTTGGTCAAGATGATCTATCGCGATCTGCCCACCACCAATCATTTTGCCCTTACGCCGCAGCTAAATATTGGCTACCAATTGATTGCTGACTCCGGCTTTCTTTTTCAGGTGGCACTCTATGGCAACTATGTTTATGCCCCTTCAGCAGATACGGTTTTCGAGGCCTCGAGCCGCTTTTTTGAGTCAAAAGCGATTAAATCAGGTTCAAAATCAAAACTGTCCCAAGGTGGCATTGAGGCTTTTCGTATTTTAGGTACTCAAATGAATGGGTGGCACGCAGGCGCCATGATCAACCTGGGCATGGCCATTTAAATATTTAGACTTTCCTCTCTCGGCATGGAGAGCATAAATTGAGAAGGGTCAATCTTTTGGCGGCCTTGTTGGATTTCATAATGCAAGTGCGCGCCTTGACAACGCTTGCCCGTATTCCCGAGCCGGCCAATAACCTGGCCCCGCTTTACGCGTTGACCTTTGAAAACCAATAACTCACTTAAATGAGCAAAACGAGTGACCAGACCGTATTGATGTTTGATTTCGATCATTTTGCCGAAATCTCGATTAGAGGAAGAATAAATAATGGTGCCATCAGTCGGTGCATAGATGGTCGAGCCCAAAGGCGCTACTAAATCAACACCATCATGACGTTTTTTTTGGTGCGTAAAAGGATCAATTCTAGTACCGAAGCGGCTTGAAATATAACCTCCGGTGGGAACCAGGTTCGGAATATTGGTTAAAAGATTTTTCAAGGCCAAAGTTTTTGTTAATAAAAGTGAGTTTTCAAATCGGCTTGTTTCGATCGAAAAATCAAGCTTTGTGAGTGAGAATTCAGGCTGACTAATATTATTAAAAGCGGTCTTATTACTGTATTGTTTTTTAGACGATTTGATGGTCCTATTAATAAACTTAACTGCTGCCAGATCATCAATAGCTTTGATTGCTTCAACCATTTCTCTTTGGAATAATCTAATATCGTCCTGTTGATCGTTTAAACGTCCAATATTAGCACCAATGTCACCCATTTTTTCGCGTAATGACGAGTTTTCAGTCGAGAGTTGGTCAATTTTTTGATTTTTGATACTTATCATCAAAAACTGTACAACCACTGCTACTATTAAAGCGATTGAAAAAATACATATAAAATTAAATGACCAAAACCTTTTGACTGGCCCGAAGTAATTATTTTTCATAAATCTCACCCTTGCCAATTTTGCTATTAGGTGGTCCTTATGCCATTAAAAATGCATTAATGCAAGCTCAGACTTAGGGGCACACCTGTACCAAGATGGCAGTTATATTATCGTCGCCACCTTTATCGTTTGAGTTTTCTATCATTTTATTGATCGCTTGATGTGGTTTAAGTGAATTGATTAATTTCACTATTTCGCTGTCAATTAACATATTGTTTAAGCCGTCAGTGCAAAGCAGAAATATGTCATTCTCTTTTACAGGAAGAGAAAAATGGTCAGCGATTACTGTTTTAGTATGGCCGATGGCTCGCGTGATAATGTTGCGCAATGAGCTAGCTCGCGCTTCGTCGGGGCTCATGATGCCTGCTTGAACTTGCTCGTTGACGAGTGAGTGATCACTGGTGAGCTGATGAATGAGGTCATCTCTAATGCAATAAATTCTCGTGTCGCCAATATGAGAAATGTGTGCTCGTCCATCCTTGATGGCCAAGGAGCTCAGTGTGGTGCCCATTCCTCGTAAATCAATGTTCGCGCGGCTCGCATCAAAAACTTCCATTGCGGCTCTAGCCAAAGCGCGACCGAGCGCTTCACCGACCTCGGTTCCCTGATCGAATTCTCGGATAAATTCACGGGCGGCGCTATCGATGGCGAGTCTTGAGGCGCGATCGCCCCCCTTATGCCCGCCCATGCCGTCGGCTACCATAAATAGGCCTATCTCGTCGCTGGCAAAGTAGCAATCTTCATTGCTACTACGCTTGCGACCGATGTCACTTTTGGCCCATGAAATAAGGCTGACCAAGACTGCGCCCCACAAATTATTGGAAAAAGGTTATTATTGAGAACTTATTAGTTTGATTGGCGATCTGCAAGTGATGAAAGCTTGAAGAGATTAGTCCACCATCACCGACACATTGAAGAGAACTAAGGGAGTGGCCTCTATGATCACCAAAGAAAAAGTCTTTAAAACGAAAATGATCCCTCACAATTCTTTAGACCCCAAGAAAAAATTTCTTCAAGCGCTCAGTCTTATCAAATCAAAATTTTCATCTGAAGACCGTAAGAATCTGTTGAAAGGAATGCTACTCACCCGCGCCACTGATAATGCCCTCAAACAATTATTTTTATCCGGCGAGATGACTTATTTAGGCAAAGGATTTCAGGGCAAAGGTTTTCGCTCCTTGGGGCAGGAAGCTATTTTTGGCGCAGGGTATTTACTCAAGCGCGGCGATTTTGGCAGCGATTATCAAGGCGATGTGGTCGCTCCGCTAATCCGCGATTTGGGGGTATTTTTATGTTTTAGCGACAAAGATGTTGAGACTGCCATCAATGCTCAGGTCGGGAAAGAAGGCGCCCCATGTCAGGGCCGCGATTTACATGTGGGTGATTTAAAGAAGGGTATTCTCACGCCTGCGGCCCCTTTGGCCATTGCTACTTGCAGCCTCGTAGGTCTCGCCATGTCCTTTAAACTTAAGGGCGAGGAGCGGGTGGGAATCAGTTTCATTGGCGAGGGTGGCTCATCGCTTGGGGAATGGCACGAGGCTATAAATTTGGCGGCAGTGGAAAAATTGCCGCTTATTTTTTGCATCGAAAATAATCAAACGGCTTTATCAACGCCAGTGAAACAGCAAAGCCGCGTTTTGTCCTTTGCTGATAAAGCCCTGGGTTATGGCATGCCTTCACTGGTTTTAGATGGCACCGATGTGGAAGAGCTGGCTGCCGGTTTTAAGGCTGCTGCAGATTATTCGAGGGCCGGTCATGGCCCCGTGCTGGTGGAAGTAGTGAGCATGCGCATGTGCGGTCATGCACATCATGACGACATGCTCTATTTGGGTCATGATCCAAAAATGAGTTTCGAGCTGCCCGAACTGAAAAAGGGGGGCTATGCCAATGAGACACTTTATGAGCTGTGGCGTAAAAAAGATCCCATCGCCACTTATAAAAATAAATTAGTGGCAAGCGGCATCATTGATAGGCGTGACTATTTGACCTTCGAAAGCGAGGCTGTGAAAAAAGTGAGTGAGGCAGTTTTGGCCATCAAAGAGCGGGCCTGGCCGAATTTTGGCACTGCTGACGACGAAGAGCTGGTTTATCAGCGTCCCTATCGCTTCGCATTACCAAAAACCAAAGCTTCGTCCCATTATAGTTTTTCGCCAAAGGGAACAACCTATTTGCAGGCGATTGGCGATGCCACCGGTGCTCTATTTCAAAAGTGGCCCACTTGCTTTGTGATCGGAGAGGATGTGGCCCCGCCCTATGGCAATGCATTTATGATGTTTAAAAATATTATGGAGCATCATCCCACTCGCTTCCTAAACACCCCGATCAGCGAAAATGCCATTGTAGGGGCTTGTATCGGAATGGCTTTGGGCGGTATGCGGCCCATCGGGGAGATTCAATTTAACGATTTTGTTGCTTGCGCCATGAACCAAGTAGCTAATAATGCCGCCAAACATTATTTCCGCACCGGTCTCAATGTGCCTATGGTCCTGCGTATGCCCTATGGAGGACTCCGCCGCGCTGGGCCATTTCATTCTCAAGACACGGCGGCCTGGTTTTATCGATGCCAAGGCTTAAAAATATTTGCCCCGAGCACGCCGATCGATGCTTATTTCATGCTCTTAAAAGCGGTGGAAGATCCAGACCCGGTCTTATTTTACGAACACATTGCCCTTTACCGAGATCCGAAGATAAAACAACTAATTCCCGAACACTTAGCCGATTTGGAAGGCGCTGCCCTCGTTCGTGAGGGCTCAGACTTGAGCATTATCACCTATGGGGCCTATGTTCATATTGCTTATCAAGCGGCTTTATTATTGTATGAAAAATATCAAATTAATGCTGAAATAATCGATTTGCGCTATTTAAAACCCATTGATTTTGCCACCTGTCATGCCAGCATCAAAAAAACTTCGAGAGCCATATTAGTCAGTGAAGACGCGGCTTGCGGCAGTATCGTTCAATCTTTGGCAGGCAGTTTATCGGCGGATCTTTTTCATCATCTTGATGCGCCGATCGCGGTCTTAGGGTCACGAGATTTACCGGTGCCCTATGCGCCTTCTTTGGAAGATGATTATCTGGTAAACGAAGCAAATATTATTGAGAAGGCTAGGGAATTGATGGCCTATTGAGGAGACCCAGGTGTTAGGCCAAGCCACTATTAATCAAAGCATGAGCGAACGCTTATCGGTGCTTAATCAGCGTCCCGATAAAACTAAGCTTCTCGTCCATGAAATTTACTCTTCTATTCAAGGCGAGAGCTCTTTTATGGGACTGCCTTGTGTTTTTGTGCGCACGACGGGTTGTCATTTGCGTTGTTCATATTGCGACACCGAGCAGGCTTTTTTTAAAGGATCCGAAATGAGTATTGACGACGTCATTGCTCAAGTATCCGCCTATAAAATTCCCCTCGTTGAGCTTACGGGCGGAGAGCCTTTATTACAGCCTGCAAGTTTCACTTTAATGGATCGGTTAGTGGATGCTCATTTTAAAGTGATGATCGAAACTTCCGGTGCGGTTTCAATTAAGCAAGTTAATCGTCAAGTAAAAGTGATTTTAGATGTTAAAACTCCGTCGTCACTCGAAAGTCATCGCAATGTTTTGTCGAACATAGAAATTTTGTGGCCTGGTTGCGAGGTGAAATTTGTCATTGCGAGCCTGAAAGATTATCAATTTGCCAAAGATTTTTGCCGCGTTCATGATTTAACTTCTCGCACTCACGTTCTCTTCTCTCCCGTTGTGGCCTTGATGGACCCGACCAAATTGGTGGAAATGATTCTTCAGGATGGCTTGGATGTGCGTTTTCAATTACAGCTCCACAGAGTACTTTACGGAGAAACACCTGGTAAATAAATTAACGAAAAAGGGCGGCGATCAATATCGATACGGAGTGCAACCGAGAAAGGGACAAAAGCTCGGTTGCAAAAATCGAAGATAAAAAGTAATGCGAATTCGCGTCTTAGTTAGTAATAACGGCTGCCGCACTATGGCGGTTTCTTTTTTTCGCAAACAAATATCGGAGATGATCATGCTCAAAGAGCAATTACTTGGTTTAGCATTGAAAGCACTGTCACGAGCACAAGAGACCACTGAAACTCTTAAAAAAAATATCAATAGCGACTTGGTACAAGGCTATGTAAAGAGCATCAAGGATATTGCTGTTTGGGTGGTGGAAAATCGTTTGCAATCGGAAAAAGACCGAGTTTCACCTGCTCAAAAATCCACTGAGGAAATGGTTCAATCGAAGCCAGTGGTTCCAACTAAGCCAATAACCGTCCAGAAAAAAGCTCGCAAAACTTCAATCCGACCAGCTAAAGAAATTGCGTCCCCTCAGGCCGATGCAATTTTGCAGTCATTGAAAAAAACTAAAGCGCGCATCATTAAAACGAATGATGAACTCAATGGCAAGAAAAGCCTTGCCTATTTAGTTTGGGCCCTTGGCCACGCAGAACGGGCTAAATTGAAAGATGGCATTTCCGTGCATGACGTGAGCGCGCTTCTTTATCGCGCGGGCAATATCGAACTCTACCCGATTAATATCAGCCGAGTTGTACACAGCAACGAGCAATTGGTACGCCAAGTTGGTCAGGATAAGCGAACCAAGAATTATTTGTTGACGGATTTAGGGGAGAAGACGTTTAAGGAAAAATTTCTTTAAGGTTTTGGGACGAAATTTGTTTCCAAACAAAACCCAACAATGCCGTTTTTGCACACCAACTCCTCGCCCGCAAGCGGGCGAGGAGTTGGTAAGGGCATAATTCATATGCATAAGCCCCCAACCATTGTTAAGTTAATTTAGTGCATTTCTATGGTCATAGATCTGCCCTAAAATAGTGTAAGGGGTTGTTAAATCATGCAAAAAAATAATGTAGTTACATGGTTAAATGATAACCGCGATATGTGTATGGAAACCCTGCGAATCTTTTTAGGCATTGGATTGATTCTAAAAGGGGTGCAGTTTTTATTGAATAATCAACTTGCAACCGAATACATGAATCGTGTGTCACTACCATTTTTTGAATTTCTCTCGATTCATTTAGTTGTGGTGCTTCATTTGGCCGGTGGATTTTTATTGGCTATTGGATTGATTACACGAATTGCCGCCTTAATTCAGGTGCCTATTTTGTTTGGCGCAATCTTCTTTGTTCATATGCAACAAGGCTTATTTTCGCGGCAACAAGATCTCGAATTTGTAATCCTTGTCCTCTTTCTTCTGCTGATGTTTGCGGTTTATGGCGGAGGACGCTTGTCGGTGGATTATGTTTTGGAGAAGCGTAGAAATCGCAACAGCTATTCAGGCCTTTAAGCGTTCAGCCAAACTTAGTCGCGGGAACCTTGGCATCGACGCGACATGTCGTTTAAATAACATTCCAAAAAATCAACCAGGTCTTCTTCTGCGCGAGAGTTTCGCTTGCGTAATGCAAAATCGATGCAGTCTGAGAGAGAGGGACGACCTTTTTCTCCATCGAGGAAACAATATTTTTTTTGCCACAAGTGACCAAACATGATCAGCAGCGCTTCTTTTTCTTTGTTATTTATGAGCGCAACCAAATCGTCCTCCCTCACTAATACTCAATTGAAATAGTACGAAAGGAACAAATTGGTCGCAAATTAAATGAAAAACATCTTAATTGTCTTTGCGGGCCAGGTGTGGATTTGACGCTGGCTTCTTATCTGATAAACCCGTTGTGAGAAATCAACATATTGAGAGAAATGTGGCTGCACCCATAGGACATATTGTTTGTGCTCTTGCGCTGTTAAATGTCACCACGAGTGTTGTTGACCCTAACGCTTTTTTGGCAGGAACCAGCTTTCCTGATATTCGTTATGTTACCGACGTCAGCCGCAGCGCAACCCACCGTTCTGAACAAAGAAGCTTATCTTATGTCCTAGAATCGGAATCTTCTTTTGAAGCGGGGCGTCGTTTTCATGTCTATGTGGACCGCGAACGCGAAAAACATATGCGACAACATAATGCCTATAGTTTTATTAAAAATGGTCCCCTGAAAACTCAGCTTTTAAAATTAGTTGAAGATCATATTTTGTTTGATCAGGTGAGAGGAAAGATCAATCGCCACGCTATTTTCTCCCAAATTTATCCCGAGGAACTAAGTTATGGTTTGACAGTGTCATCCATTGATACGTGGCATAGAATATTGAAAGAGTATTTTGATGATTCTCACTGGTTCAGTATTTATCGCTATTATAAAGCACTTGTAGTGTTTAAAGAAGCATATAGTGGTTCGGCCAAACTCTTCAGTGATTTTTGGATGGGGATAAGAACTATCGGCTTTTTAATCTACGCCTATGTTCAAGTGGTTCGTTTGAGTAGAAATGAGGAGCTGCGAGCTATTATCCTCGATTTCTATAATCACAAAATGCCTCAGCTGCTTGAAAAAGAACGAGAATTGTTAAGAGACAAAACCGTTGAGAGGCCTTCTTTCGGCCCCTCGAAAGCTATGTCTTATTTATAAACTTCGTTTGATTAAGTTGATAATACCGCGTGATTCACTACGTGATTGCTCAACAAAGCCGAGTTTATAATATAATTTTAGAGCGGCTTTGTTGAAAGTTCGAGTGGATAAAGTAACATGAGTTGCTCCTTGGCGCTTGAGCTCTCTTAGGGCATGAAGCATCAAATCCTCCCCCATCCCCCGGCCGCGATAGCGCTCATCTACCGCTAAGAGCCAAATAAAACCTGCCGTGGCGCTTTGGCGGTAGAAAGAAATGAATCCTGCAGGAACCCCTTCTGCCTCAATAACATCAATTCGCGCTTGTCCTTTTCGGGCAGGATTGAGTTCCGGGGCCCGCCATAAAAGAAATTTCTCGGTGGGAAAATCCGGACGCTCAGACAATAAAAATTTATTGGCATTGATAAGTTTGCTTAAGATGGCCAGATCTTTGTCCGCATTAAAGGGCCGTATAATAGCTGAGGTGCGGCTGAGCTGGTCGTCGCGCCAAATGAAAAGACCCGCGGCAGCAATCAGGGCCAGCAAGGATAAGAGTGCGATATGACGTCTATTAATTTTATTTATCATCTTTCTAAGCTTCCTCTATTTAGATAACAAATCAGCACCGCCATCTCATGCGAGAAAGCTTCTGTAAATTAGCTCCATTTGGGGGGCTTAAAAATAGGCCCGATCTCAAAAAAGGATCGAGAAAGGACCTAGTGCCTTTGCTTGAGTCGTTTTATTGAGTGCTTTGGAGTAAAAACAACCACTTAGAAATAAAAGAAGCGCTGTCTATATAAACAGCGCTTCTTTGTGCAGCAATCCAGCCTTAGGCTAGGAAACGTTACGAATAACTTTTCTAAAATTAGTGCGCAATTCTTCTTTACGCACACGAATGGTTTTAGGAGTAATTTCTACCCATTCATCGTCATCGATCCATTCAATGGCTGAATCCAAATCAAAGGGATAAATACCCGAGAGTTTGGTAGATTCATCTTTACCCGATGCGCGCATGTTGGTGAGCTTCTTTTCACGAGCAGGATTTGCGTTAATATCGTTGGTTCGATTATTTTCCCCAAAGACCATGCCTTCATAAACTTTAGCGCCTGCGCCAATGAAGAGCTTACCGCGATCCTGAAGATTGAAGAGACCATATTCAGTAGCCATGCCGCTACGATCCGCCACTAGAGCCCCGTTGGCTCGTGATAGACGCTGCCCCAAGAACGGAATGAGGCCTTTAAATGAGCTTGAATAAATGGCTTCACCCTTGGTTCGTGTGAGCAAAGTCGAACGAAGTGCAATCAATCCGCGAGCAGGAATGGAAAATTCCAAACGTACGCGACTGGATCCTTCCAAGGTCGTCATCGACTCCATTCTGCCGCCACGTTCAGACAAAAGCTCGGTAACGGTGCCCACGAAATTATCAGGAACGTCGATTACCATTTGATCTTCGGCTTCAAACATCACGCCGTCTTTATTATGAGGGATGATTTCAGGACGTCCCACCATCAATTCATAACCACGGCGACGAAGCTCTTCGAGCAAGATTACGATTTGTAGCTCGCCACGACCTTTGAGCAAAAACATTTCGGGATTTTGCGTTGGTTCTACTTGCAGAGCCACGTTGGTCAAACAAGCTTTCTTCAACACTTCTTCCAGTTTACGGCTGGTTAAATATTCGCCTTCTTGGCCGGCAAATGGTGAAGTATTAACCGAAACTTTCACCGCCACCGAAGGAGGATCAACCATGATGCGAGGAAGAGGCTCTAGCACTTCTTCTTGGCAAATAGTGTCGCCAATTTCAGGAGCACCAAAGCCAGCAATCAGGCAAATCTCGCCAGCGCTCAAGACATCAACTTTTTTGGTCCCGAGACCAAAGAAAGTTTCCAAGGAACTTACGGTAAAGGGAGTTCTTTTGCCTTGCTCATCGATCAAAATCACGCGCTGCCCGGGCTTTACGCTGCCGGATTCCACGCGGCCAATGGCAACTTGACCAACGAAAGATGAATAGGAAAGATTGGCCACGAGCATGCGGAACATGCCGTCGTTTTCAATTTTCGGGGCCGGAAATTCTTCTACGATCAAATCGAGGAGATCATGCAAGTTTTCTTTGGTGACGCCTTTTTCTTTGCTCGCCCAACCTTGCTTGGCACTGGCATAAATAATGGTGTATTCGGTCTGCTTTTCTTGGACCGCCAAATCGAAAAACAATTCCATGATTTGTTCTTCAACTTCATCAATACGCGCATCTGGACGATCGACTTTGTTGATTACCACAGCCACATGCAAACCTTGCTCAAAAGCTTTTCTCAGTACGAAGCGAGTTTGCGGCAAAGGGCCTTCGGCAGCATCCACCAAAAGGATCGCGCCATCTGCCATGAAAAGAGCGCGCTCAACCTCGCCACCAAAATCGGCGTGGCCCGGCGTATCGATGATGTTGATTTGGGTACCATGCCATTCAAAATTAGCATTTTTCGCGGTAATCGTGATCCCACGTTCTTTTTCCAGCTCACCCGAATCCATGACCCGTTCGTCCATGTGCTGGTGGGCTTTAAATAAACCCGCTTGTTTAAAAAGATTATCGATCATGGTGGTTTTGCCGTGATCGACGTGGGCAATGATTGCAACATTGCGAATATTTTTCATGCTTGTGGTCATGGTAGTAAATCCAAAAAGTAAACAATAAATCGTTGGTAAGGGGTCTTTATTATCATAGATCCTGCTTAAGACAATATATCCGGGGGGAATTCGCTAGGAGGTTGAATCTAAAGGGATTGCCAATTCATGAAAATAATTCAAAAGAGAAAGGAACAAAAGACCGAGGCACCTCAAAATGGCTGACGTTCAGGCTCTAAAAGCAGAATTCAATGAAAAAGGCTATTTGCACCTAGCTAAACTGGTTGATCCGGGGCTTTGCGAAAAGCTGATTTTTCGCATGCGAGAGCTGGTGGCAAATAAAGCTCACTCCCAACCGAAAGCCCTCTTTGAGGCAGGCGAAGATAACCATAGCAAAGACCACTTTTTCCTGAATTCCGCGAGAAAAATTTCTTTCTTCTTCGATCCCAAAGCTCAACTCATCCCTCGCAGGCGCTCAGAAGATCCATTTTATACGCTCAATAAGGTAGGACACGCTTTGCATGATCAGTGTCCGGTATACCAAAAATTTTCGCACCAGCCCCGCTTTTATGAGCTCATGAGGACTCTCGGGCATCGATCGCCAAAATTGATCCAATCAATGTTCATCTTTAAGCAATCCGGATTTGGCGACGGAGTACCTTCCCATCAAGATGCTTCTTTTATTTATACCGAGCCGAATTCGGTAATAGGTTTGTGGTTCGCCTTAGAAGATGCCGAGATTGAGAATGGCTGTTTATGGGCTTTGCCGGGAGGCCACCGTGGTGAACTCAAACACCGCTTTGTAAAAAATACGCAAGGGCTTGAATTCATAGAACAAAAATCTGTCAGCTGGCCAAAAGAGAAATTTAAGCCCTTATGCGCTAAACAAGGGGACGTCATCGTATTGCATGGTTTGCTCCCACATTTTAGTGAGCAAAACCGGTCCTCGAGAACGCGCTACGCGTATTCGCTGCATTTTGTCGAAGGGAGAGCATATTATCCCAAAAATAATTGGCTTGAGATTTCGTGATAGCAATTTAAAGTTTTTTGGTTTTGTTCCAAGGTGAAATTTTATGGCACTCAAACATGATGTGAGCGTAGCAGTGCTGTTAATCGCATTTTTGTGTTTTGGCCTCATGTTCTTTTTTTTCAACAACAAGGCCAAATCCGAAGTGCTAATTTCAGACCGCATGAGCGATTTTATTGATGCCATAGATCGAACCAAAATTAACAAAAAAAACCAATTAATTATATTTGATTTGGACGACACTGTTTTTCGTTCTTCACTCCTCTTAGGGACGCCCACTTGGTATTATAATATGGTGAATATTATGAGGCAGAATGGGGCCGCACAAGCCGAAGCATTTTTAGTGGTGGGGGATATTGACCGAATCATCCAGGAAAATGTGGCGGTAGTTGCAGTGGAACAAGCTACCTTAAGTGCAATAAAAAATTGGCAGGAATCAGGAACAGTGATCGTCGCTATTACCTCAAGACCTGCTTCTTTTCATGATGTAACTAATGCCCACCTTTTACAAATAGGCCTCAAATTTGAGGCGCCTTTATTTAAATGCATAGAAGACCTGTGGCAGAACGAGTCAAGTAAATTTGAAAATGGCGTTGCTTATACGGGAAAGGATCAAACTAAAGACGAGCTCTTCGTAGAACTATATGCCCTCGCTACGGAGTGTGGTCTCGCGGTAGAATTGCTGGGGCAAGCGGATGATCAACAGCGTTATATTTCGAAGATCGCGAAATTCGCGGCGGATAAAGATCTTAACTATATCGGTATAATTTATGGTGGAGCTTTATCTCGGATAGAATTTAATATTGTTGAAGCGAACCAGCAGTTGCATGAATTAGAGACGACTATAAACCGATCGATTGTGCCTAATGAATATCGTAGGATGTTTGCTAATACTTACTAACCCAATTTGTTGCTTGTCGTCCCCGCGAAGGCGCATAGGCGTCACCTTAAGCATTTGCGGGGACGACATGCAGCAACTTGGGCTATTAATATTCGCTCAACATCTCACGAATTTCCTTTAAACTATCACGATGGGCAAAGACTGCGTCCTTGAGTTCTGGTTCAATTTGAGCGTATTTTCTGCGGGTGCCTTCTAAGCCCAAAAGAGCAAAGCGTTCGAGAGTCGCTTTGGCTTCTAGGGTCTTTGCCTCATCAAGTTTGCCGCTCTCCAACTGAGTTACTAGGTCAGTTTTTTCGATGCGCTCTTTGAGGGAGCTAAGTTCGGTATTAAGCGCATTGTCGCTGAGCGAAGTAAGGGCGTCAATAATTTTTTTATCTTGTTCTGACATTGAATAATTATCATTCAATTCATAGTATTCATCATCTTCTAAATTGTTTTCATTTAACTCATTTTTAAGGGCATTATTAGTGTTGATAAAATTGTTGGAGGAGGTAGAGTTTTTATTTGTATTATTATTTTTTGACTTAATTTCTTTAGGGTCAGATTTTTTTGCTTCAATGCCTGTGTGATTAATCATGGCATAAATCAAGCCAATTAAACTAATAGTTGATGCCAAGATAGCAAAAATTGCCAATTTTAATTTCATAAATCCTCCCGGTCCTAGATTGGTTATCGATATTCATGAACTTTAGTTGTTAGGGCCGAGTTTAAAGTTGTTGATAATATTTCGATGTCTAAATAAAACAAATTTAATGCCACTTATCAATGGCCTTAGTTTTTTATGCTATGGGGAAATCCACCAACAAAAAAATGAGATTGAGCAAATGAGAAATCCAAAGAAAATTGAGGAAAATAGTCAGCAGCTGTTAGGTAGGCTGCCCCAGCTGGCAGAGGCGGATTTAAGTACTCTCATCGCGTATCATAATAAAAAATATTTTGTCGATGCGGATCCAGAAATTTCTGATGCGGCCTTTGATAAGTTAGTTCTCGCTTTAAAATTCATTAATCCGCGCTCTCTGATTTTGTCTCAGATTGAGGAAGAGGCGAGTTTTAGAGATGAAATTGTCCATCAACGCCCCATGCTTTCACTCGATAAATGTTATGATGCCCAGTCGTTTTTTAAGTGGACAGAAAAAATCAAGGGCAACTTGGTGGCGATGCCAAAGATCGATGGCGTGGCTTGCAGCCTCATTTATTCACCCGGTGGAAAGTTGGTTGAAGCCGCTACGCGAGGCGATGGTCGCGTGGGTGAGAATATTACCAAAAATATTCGGATGATTGAGGATATTCCTCTGAGTTTGCCAAAATTAGCGAGCCTTAGTCTCGCCGAGGGCCAAACCAATATTGAAATACGAGGCGAAGTTTTTTTTCCGCTTGCCAGGTTTAAGCAGGGCTATGCTGAAGATTTTGCGAATCCAAGAAATCTTGCAGCGGGCGCTCTAAAACAAAAAGAACAAGAAAAATCTAAAAATTATGGCCTCCGATTTTTCCCCTACGATATTCGGGGAACGATGGCGAAAAGTGAGGCCGAGAAATTTGAAGTTCTGAAGCAATGTAATTTTGTAATGATGCCATGGCATTTGGTTGATAACGACGACAAAGCGACAGAAATTTATTATGCATTTGAGAAAGAGAGAAGTAGTTTTGACTATGAAATTGATGGCGTGGTTTTTCGTGCTAACGACATTAATGATCAGATACGTTTGGGAGAAACCGCTCATCATCCGCGCTATGCCATTGCTTTTAAATTTCATGGTGAGTCGGCGCAAACTGAACTGCTCAAAGTGGAATGGTCAGTGTCGCGAAGCGGCGCTATTACGCCGGTGGCGATCGTAAATCCAGTTTTTGTTTCGGGTGCGACCATTTCACGAGCCTCGCTTCACAACTTGGGAATTTTTCAAAGTCTTGGTTTATGTGAAGATACCTTGGTGGAGATTAATCGCCGCGGTGGGGTGATTCCTCATGTTGAACGAGTGTTGATGCGCAAAGGTACCCCACTATCGGCTCCCACCGAATGCCCCTCTTGCCAACATCCAGTTATGATCGCTGGCGATTTTCTTTTTTGTGGCGACAAGAAAAATTGTGAAGAAGTTGTTGTTGCTCGTTTGATGCATTTTTCTCAGGTCATTGGTATCGAAGGTATGGGCGAAAAAATTGTTCGTAAGTTATTTAGTCACGGCCTGCTTAAGCAATTTAAAGATATATATTGTCTAAGCGCCCAAGATCTATCCTCACTCGAACGGATGGGGGAGTTGAGTGCGAGTAAATTAATGGCAGAAATAAGTCAAAAAAAGACCCTCGATCTGGCCATATTTCTGCGCGCTCTCGGTATTGACGATGTCGGTAATAATATTGCCGAACTGATTGCTATGAACTTTTTTTCATTGGATAAAATAAGGCACTTGTCGGTGGACGATTTAGTGGCGATCCATGGCATTGG
This sequence comes from uncultured Myxococcales bacterium, assembly GCA_964368985.1. GTDB lineage: Bacteria > Myxococcota > UBA727 > UBA727 > JABDBI01. Next base: position 15,262 of record CAYJDW010000011.1, read on the forward strand.
AGAGAGAATTGCCTTTTCTCTGGTGGAAGGTTTGCGTGAATTACACGATGAAATTGATGTATTGCTAAACTATGTTGTTGTTGATGATTTCAAAGAACATATTGGCAGTGAAGATGCATCTAATCCTTTGTATGCTAAGAATTTTCTCTTCACGGGCAAAATGGCACATATGGATCGAAAGTCAGCGCAAGATTTGGTGAAAAAACTCGGTGGCAAAGCCCCTGGGGCCATGAGCGAGAAAATAGATTTTCTGGTGATTGGCGACGAGGGTTCTGCTCTTTTGGGGCAAGGCAACAAGAGCACCAAACACAAGGCTGCCGATAAATTAGTGGCCCAGGGAAGTTCATTAAAAATAATCACTGAAAGCGAATTTCTAAAAATGGCCAAATCCTAACTTCAGCCGTCATTGCGCTGGGAATTATTTTGCCGTGGCAAATAAAATGAGCTCCTTCTAGTATTCTTGAATGAGACTAATTTCAGTGACGGGCTGGGCGATGAGATTAAAAATTAATTTTCTTTGGTGCCTTTTGATTTTCAGCGGATGCCAAGGAGATCCTCTTCGTCATATGCTCGAAGTGCTTGGGCCGAATGAGGATAATTCTGAAGATTATTCGCTTAAAATAGTAGAAATGGATGCCCAGATAGATGTGAGCAATCTTCGAACCAAAGAATTCACGTTCTTAAAAGGCATGAAGATTTATCAAGATGAGTTTTCTAAGGCAGCTCTTTCAAGCACTTCGTTTGAAATGTTGCGGGAGAAATTAAGAACGGAGTTTGCGGGAGAAGCCATTAATGTCTCGTCGCTTTTGGATGAGGGAATTTATCGGAGTGAGGATACAGAGTCCTTGCTTCTTCTTAGTGCTTTTTATCATTTGGAGCAGATAACCGCCTTTAGCAAAAAAATCGGCTTAATGAAGCCCGAAGCCGCGCTGAATGTGGGATTTTTGGGGCAAATATATCCTAATAAAAATGAGCCAGCTCTGAATTTGAAAGATAACGCCATTTATCTCGGCGCTGCTGATACTCTCATTTTATTACCAGTAACCACGAAGGATGGCCTGCCACTTGCCATAAATGAGGGAGTGTTGGCTCATGAATTTCATCATAGAATTTTCTTTGAGAAAGTTTGGCTCAATAACAATAACCCAAGCCTGTGGACATTTTTTCAATCGCGCTATGCCTCGGGAGAATTAAAAAGATGGCAAAATTTGCTTTCCGCATTAGATGAAGGATTGGCCGATGTATTCGCCGTCGCTTATAGCAAACATCCTGCCTATTTAAAGCTCTCGCTGAGCCAAGAAAAATCCCGCCGAGCACTGCAGCAAAGAGATTTGTTGGGGAAATTCGCGACCTTTGCAACTTACGATAATTTGTCCGATGGCACTCTCGATAAAGCTCTGCTTGGTTTATGTCGCGACTCTTCGCGTAATTTTACTAATCCTAATTTTAGTAGTTATTGCTTAGGTACCGTCATTGCTAAGAGTTTTTATGAGGCCTGTGGGCAGAATATTGACTGCTTAAGAACTCCCGCCTTGCCCGTGATAAATCAGGCCTTGGAAGCTTTGTCTAAAGTTATGGGCTTAGAGGGTGAATTCGATCTTCATCTATTCTTAAACGCTGCAGCGACGAGCGCGAAAAAAATAAATGCGCCCTTTCATGAGAAGTTCTGCGAGCAGATGCGTTTGCGATTTTTATCATTTGTCGAGGAAAAAAAGATAGCTTCATGCGCTAAATAAATATTGGCGCCATTTAGGCCTGGCAAAGCATATCTCAAGAAGAATCTTTGGCCGGAGCTGACCTAATGCAGAAAGTAGCCATCACTATTCTTGTGGGTTTTTTGCTTTTTATGCAGGCCTGCAGCAAAACGACTATCGATAGTAGTCGGCGCTTTGATTCTTCCTATGCCAAAGATTATTTTAATCCGCAGTGGCAAAAACAAGGAATAGGGAAGGAGGAATGGTATTACCGGATGACGGTGATTGATGCTCCTGCCAATAGTGAAGCTTTAGGAATTGCTGAAGGACATGTTTTGCATCCCGATACGATCCGATGGGAAATTACCAGCAATATGCTGATCGCGTGGAAATCTCATGCCCTCACTATTGGGGCAGATCTCGAAAATCGTCCTGGGCTACGAGATAAATATCGCGGAGCTGCGGTTCTGGCTTTCCCTATCACCGCACATTTTGACGTGGACATTGATTCTCGCCCGTGGCATGAACGTCGCTATTTTAGCGTTGATTGGTCAAGAAATATTGTTGGCCAATTAAAACGTGGAGATACAGAGCAAGGCATAGATTCTATGTCACTGAATGGCTCGCAATATTTGATCGATAATTCTTGGGTCGGAAATCCAAATCGCATAAGAGTGGGCAAGGATTATATTGACCTCACTACCCGCCACCCGGTGGAAGTTTCCCCAGTTGCGCTGATGGGCAAATATGGACGGCCTTTTCAAAATGACACTGCAGCGACCGTAATCGATATACGCCATTCATTTATCAAGAAAAAAGCTAGCGACTTTATTGCCTTAGCGAGTCCGGACGAAGTTATTGGAATGGCAGCGGGCAAAATAAAGAGCATTCCGATTAACAATCGCATAGGCCTCTTTAGAACTGGTTTCGATGGGCATGCAGTCTACGATCCTAAGATGGGGATTGTTCACGCAGGGGCCATTAATAACGCCACCATTTTCAATATTTGGAAAAAAAATATTGATGAGAAGGGTCAAATAATTCCTATGGAGCAACGTCAGCCAAAACCGATTATTTATTATGCCAATGTACTGCATCCCGATGATTTAATGGCCGTCTCCCAGCGCGTGGTGAAGCAGTGGGATGAGGCTTTTAGGAACGCCATATTTTATGCCCAACCCGCCAAATATCAGATGCTTAGTCAGGTCCCGCCGATGCTTATTCTAGCGCGAAATTCCTGCAATGTCGACACTATTGAGCATTGGCTGAATGGATTCACAAACGATGCACGCGCGGCTGTCGAAAAGAGCGCAAAGATTTCTCTCGCCATGATTAAGCGAGAATTGAAGCAAAATAGTATGAACTTTAGCGAACACTATGAAGCGCAGATCAAAGCTAAGCGCGGTTTGGAACAACTGTGTTCGGCCTTAGAATTCTACACTGAGGAGAGCGAAACGCCCTTTGTCTATCAAAGGCCCGGCGACTTGCGCTTTAATCTCATCAACCTCGTGGTCGACAATAATACTACTGCATGGAGCGGTTATGGGCCCATGTTGTCCGATCCTTTGAGTGGGGAAACCATTGCTGCGACGGCAAATGTGAATTTGAAATATATCGACCTGAGCGCACACGAGATGTCTCGACAAATATCATTATTGGATTCCGAGTCTTTGGATGTAGAGGGAGTTCTTCAAGCAGACTCTCACAGCCGTGTAATAAGTGAACACGTTATCTCCGAAGTGAATAAACGGTTGTCACGTATGAATAATGAAGGTTTTAAGGCAGATAGGACTAAGGCATCTCGCGTTTTCAAAAGCAATCCAAAAATACTGAGCATTAATGAATCAAGGCTTTTAGCTGGCGCAAACTCTCCCATCGTACAGACCAACAAGTCGGAGCGAGACAACGGCGAAAACCCTGTCGTTCAATTTGATTCCCTCGGCGATATTTCCGATGATAACGGCAAAAATTCCATGATGGATCCCATAAGCATTGTCGATAATATGAGTATGGGAATAGCTCTCAAATACGTCAATTTATCGGAGTCAGAAAGATTTCTTAAAATCCGTGAAAACATATATGAAGCCGTGTTATTACATGAAATCGGGCATAATCTTGGTTTGCGTCATAACATGGCAGCCTCTTCCGATGCGCTTAATTACGGGGAATTGTTTTGGAAAAATCAGCAACTGCCCGATGATTTGAGTGAGGCTCGCCTAATAGCAACGGACAAGGATACCAAGCAGCAATTAGACGATTGCTTGCTTGCCAAAAACAGGACCAATGGCGTCAAAGAGGGATTAACTACGACACTTTGTCTGCAACAAAAAAATCCCCTGTACTCGAGCGTTATGGACTATCACGCGTCTTCAATGGCCGGCAGCCACGGACTTGGTTTATACGATAAGGCCGCTATCAAATGGGCCTATACTCAATTAGTCGAAGTTTTTCCAAGGCATAATCTGAAAGTTGATCCGCAAAAAATTGATCTTAAAGATTGGCTGAAATTTAATGATTACCGAAAAATTCCCTCTCAATTATTGGCCAGCTACGCGTCCATTAATCATCGTCGCTATGAAAAATTTGAATGGAACGATTTTAGTGCAAAGTCGGAATTTCCTATTAACGCAGTACCTTATGCCTATTGCGAGGATCTAAGTGGAACCGAAGGCCCTCGATGTCTCGCTTTCGATTTTGGCCCTGATATGAAATCTGCAGCCTTATGGCTAAAATCAAAATTTTGGACTAATTATAGCCTTTCGCAGCATGTTCAAGATGAGCCCGGTATAGGGCAATCGCTCTCATTTAAAGCCATTTCTGAAGACGTGAAAATTTTACAGCGTTTCACTCATATCATGCATTGGTACCAATATTATTCACTTAATGAACCGGAATTTGCCGGCTCATTTGCCGAGAAAGATTATCTAGAAGCGGTTGCTATCGGGATGAATCACTTTGCCCATGTGATTGGATTACCCCAGCCTGGTGCTCATGTCTCTGCTCCGATTTGGTCAATTGAAGGTGAACAATCGCTTATGATCACCATTCCTCGCATGAGAGCTTCACATTTATTGATACCTTTTAATCATTTGAATGAATGTGAGGCTAAATCCATTAGCAACCTTAATGCACAAGGAGAAATAAATGGTCGACAAAATTATAAATTTGTCGAGGTACCTCTCGGAATAGGTCGTCCCTATTACCCGAGAATGACGGATGAAATCGAGAATAAATTAACATTATACGCTGGCTCATCTTTATTAAAAAAATATGCCCTCTATCTGCTTAGTGCTCCGATAACGAAAAATAAATCGGCCGCTAATATTGAAACTCGAAAATTTTCCTTGATGAGTTGGTATCAGATGTTTCCCGAAGCCGTTAGTAAAATTTATAACTCCGTCATCAACCAACAATATGATGTTTTGGGGCCGATCATCAATGAGCATGGCGAAATAAAGGCGCGAGATATTATTGATGAAGAAAATTTTTCCCTTATTGATTATCGAAATAAAGACAGCCTCATGCCATCCATGGATGAAAGTTTGGCATTATTTGCATTAACCAGTGCGCTAGCTTTTATCCCAGACAACTCCGAAGAAAATCTTTTGGAGTCAATGAAAATAACCTGTCGGGGCTGTAGCGACGATATTGATTATGGCGATGTGAATGATGAGCATGAAGTGCTAAGTTATACTCACTTGTCAGGCTATAAATATAAATCGCTAAAATTTCGCAACTCAGAATCGGTGGGAGCCACACTATTGGCCAAGGCCAATCAACAAAAAGAGCGTTATCTTAGACTAAGTCAATGCATAAATGATGAGCAAATAAGAAATAATGATCCGCTGTGTCAATGCGTAAAGACCATGCATCGCAGTAGCGAAGAGTGGAGATGTTGCGAAGAATCTAATCCTCTGTGCTCGGAACCGATCTTAGAAAGCGTTGGGGATGGCACATGTTCTTTAGCTGATCTTGAGCTTCGACGTAATCAATCTGAAGATCGGCTGGAACAGATGGTGGGCTTCATCCATGAGCTGCGAAAACTAATTAAAGAAGCCGAATAATTTACGCATGCTCTCAACTAGGAATTGTTCGGGGGAACAAATGAAATGTGGATTGAATTTATGGGCATTTTTTCTGTTGGTGATTTTTGGTTGCAGCAATGAAAGTCAGAATGCCAGAAAGAATGGGCCCCTCAATAAATCCATTTTTAGCGATGAATGGTATTTTCGAGCAACATTAGTTGAGAAGCAATCCCATAGTTCATTGGCATTCACCGGGATGGAATGTCCAGTGGAGCGAGTGAAATTTGAAATTACTAAAAATAGGTTATTGGCTTTTCGAAGTTATGAATTGGGCACCAATCAGGCTCCCAGCGACAGAAAGCAAAATCTGGTGGCGGCTTTTGCGATTAACAGACATTTGGATGAAAATAGCGACAAAAAATCTTGGTATGAACGGCAATTTATCGACGTCGATTGGTCGAGGAATCTGGTGCCTCACCTAGAATGCAATCAATGGCTCGAAGCTATTAGCATCACCAATTTAGATAATAATACTATCGTCGATCCATCAAACCCTTATAAGCTAAGAACTAGTGATAACTACATTGAGGCTACAGTCGCGGCTTTAGTGCAACCTGATACAAATACCTGCAATCAGATTGGGGATCCAAATTGTGCACCCTCAAATTATCGAGTTAAATTTTCATTTCGGAAAGTTGATAAGGACAATGATTATGAAAAACGCCACTACCCGGATTTTGAAAGCATAAGATATGGAAAAAATGAGCAAGGATTTTGCATGGACACAGAAGTTGGGTGCAAGGATAGCAAAGAGCTTTGGCTTTATTCGGATGCACAGCGACGGGAAGTTATTTGCGATCCTCTCAAAGACAATATCTCCGATTGCTTTCGACCAGGCATCAAACTTAATGCCCAATTCGGTTTCTTTCGCACCGAAGTGCAAAATTATGATCGCCAAGAGGGTTTTCAGAAAGGAAGACAACAGCTCATCAACCGTCATAATATTTGGCAAAAAAGCAAAGATCAGCAAGGCCAGCTACTTCCCTTAAACGAACGCATGCCGAAGAAAATTATCTATTATCTAAATCCGGGTTTCCCCACGGATTTGCTGCCCGCCATTAAACGTGTTTCTTCGGAGTGGAATATTGCGCTCGCAAATGTGGTGGCCAAGCTTAAGGATAAAAACAGCCCAGAGGATGCCATTGCGGCCTACGGTGATTTTTTCGAAATACGCGTTAATGATTGCAACGTTGATAATGTCATTAATTATCAACATCAACATGGCCTCGAAAACATTTTACAGAAACAAGGGCTGAGCAGTTTAAATGATGACACGGTGGAGCAAGCATGCTCCATTCTCGAATGGGTAAGCTTGCAACAGGGCCTAGAACCCTTTAAGTGGCAACAGCTAGGAGATTTGCGCTATAACTTTGTTAACGGTGTTTCTAGGCCCCAAGGCGTCGACCTTCTCGGCTATGGTCCCTCTGGCGTAGATCCAAAGACTGGAGAAATTATCAGTGGCAATGCCAATATTTATTTAGCCGCGATTACTAGTTATGCTACGAATGCTGTATTGTTGATGGAAAAAATGAACAAATTGAGTGGCAAAATGAGCACAGCTCAAGATGTTGATTTGGAAACTATAACCAATCTAGCCGACTTTAATATCTACGTTGATAAAGCACGTCGATCGATGAATAAACGTAATTATTTATCGCCAAAACGGTCTTTATATCAAAGGGAGAATTTTGCTAAAGCGAGCTTCGGCGATACTAATTCTTCACAGGCCACACAGAATATTGCTAAGATTTTATCAAAGAATATTTCTGTGCCTGAGGGAGAGGTAAGTAGCATTATCGCCATGGTTGCAGCTGCAGCGGGAGAAGATAGTGCCACAATAAATATTGCCAATGCGAAGAGAACTAATTTTTTCTCCCAAAGAAGCGCTTGTTTTATGCAAAGTTCACAGCTTCCCTATGTGCGGCTGAGGGATGAATTAAAAAGTTTATCTTTTCAGGAAAAAATAGATTTCATCAAAGCTCGCATTGTTAAGAGCGTTCTGATTCATGAAATAGGGCATACCTTCGGGCTGAGGCATAATTATAAAGGTGCTAAAGATCCGCTCAATTATTCGCCAAATTTTTGGGGCGTGGATACCAACGATTATCGAGCTCGGAAGGGACTAAGTGAAGATGAGCTTAAGTCGGCGTCAATTATGGATTATCACAAGCATTTTAACAGCGATTTTTCTGGATTAGGCCTTTACGATTATGCAGCCTTATTATCCGGCTACGGCGAGAAAATAGAAATTTTTGACGAGGACCAAGAAGACTTTGTTCCCAAAACTTTGGTCGATCACCTTGAGCTCATGCATTATCGGGATTTGCCTTTTATATTTTCGGGCCATGGTGCGGAGCAAAAAATAATTCAACATATCGACTCGGTGAGGGATAAATATCGTCAAGGGGATAGCTCTGCGAAAATTGAAATTCAAAATCTATCATTGGCCAAGCGCCCGGAGAATTTTTACAAACGCAGGGTAATTGATTTTCAATTGTTAAAACAAAATATGTTTAAAAAACATTTCGGAGCAAATACAAGGGATTTTAGCGTAGTGCCCTATGCGTTTTGCACCGACGGACAAATCGATTCCGATGATATTTTTTGCCGACCCTTCATTGAAGGTTCCTCCGCCAGCGAGGTTATCGGTGGCGCCATCGAGGAATATGAGAGGGCTCACGCTTTAGAGAAAATAGGCATTAAAGTTCTTCCAAATAATGTAGCCGCTTATTTGAACCATATTTATGCCAGAGTCTACGTGCCTATACTTCGTGCTTATCAGAAAATGTATGCTCTGAATGATGACGAAACCAGTATTTATCCCGCTATTCAGGATCTTCGACTAAGTTCTAAACGAGGTTTGGACTTAATATCTCGCGTTTTACAAAGCGTTGAGCCGGGGATTTATTGCAAAGATGAGCAAGCTCGTTTCGTACCGAGAATCAAAGGTGAACCTTGTGTGGATCCCATCAAAATTGATAGTCAAACTGGCGATGTTTATCGGAGTTCTTTCGGGGAAGGAATTGGCGCCTCCACCAGCAATGTAGGGTTTATTTACGATAAAATAATGGCTTTGATTGCGTTGATCGATGATCAAGCGCGCATAAGCCACGAATTTAGCACTTTGCAAGAGCAAAATTATTCCATTGGTTTGTACCGGATTTTTACGCCCCAACTAATGAAAATTTTTAGCAGTATTTATACCGACAAATGGACCGATATTGCTCCCACAGTAAGCATTGATGCCAATAAAAAAGTAAAAATAATCTATCAAGATCTTTTTAGCACCAAGGCGACACATTCTTTGGCTGCAAGCAAAATCAAACCTAGCAATTCAAGTATTTTTAAAGATTACGCTATCTTGTTTTCCATGGCAGGTCTTACCAATCTTAGCGATCATAAACTTGATTTTGCCGAGAGGTCGCACATTAGCCTCATCGGAGCTAATAGTGCTCCGATGATGGACGACACGGCAGAGCACATAGTGTTGGGTGATCCGAATACTGGTGTCCGTTATCGAGCCTTTGTGTCAGGAAGCACTGATTTATCGTTGGGTTATTTATTATTGAAAGATGCCTCACAATTCATCTCCGATGGACGTCAAGCAGGAGAGCAGCCTGGGCCCTGGTACCTTGCCAAAACGAGATGGAGAGAAATAAGTGACAGGCTCAATACGATGCATAGCCTGGCCTCTTTTAGTGAGACGCCACCAATAACGAGAGAACAAGCAGAAGCAGAGCTGCTGGTCGCGAAGAAAGTATTTGAGGAGAAAAATCGCATTCTCAAGGAAAAAATCCGCACCATCGATATGGTTCGTGCGTTGAGCAATAAGTTGCTAAACTAATTAGTCGCTGTCGCAAAATATAAAAGCTCACCACCGGCCCTGCTACGTTTGGACTATTTTTTATTTTATTTTGCGACAACGACTAATTAGGACGACTTTAACTTCAGCTCTTTTAATCGCTGTTCTCCGTGGCCGGGGCCGAGAATTTTCATGAGTCTTTCTTCATAGTGGAAGCTCTCGTAAGTGGGTATATGCGGCGGTTGATGACAAATCCGACAGCTTTCCTCAGTGGATTTTTGAATGAGTTTTTTATCACCACTCATGGCATGTAAGCTGCCCGCGCCATGGCAAGATTCACATTGGACGTTTTTTCGAAAGCCCACCTCGCTGACTTTGCAATAGCCGCCGGCCTGCATGAAGCCCACGCTGTGACACCCGATACACGACCTGTCAGCATCTTTCTTAAGATCGACCAAGGTCTGCCAAGCCTTACTATGGCCGATTAAACGTTTGATAGTCTTGCCATCTTCATCAACGGCATCACTCATAAATTGGGCTTTTTGCCACACTTCATAAGCTTGCTGATGACAAGATTTACAGGTTTCTGCACCGACAAAGGTGGCGGCATCGGGCGCGGCTTTGGGGCACTCAATATTCTCTTCGCATTTCTTCACTAATTGAGGGATAGCTTGCTCATAGGCAGTGAGCCGGCCTTTTATTTCTGGCAGTGACTCAATTTGTCGATTGAGCGCAATGGCGCTAAATGAGACACAGCTTTCCTTAAGCGGCGGAGGCGACAAATTTTTTTCTAAGAGTGCCAGTTCATTGCGAGCTTGCTCTATTTTTTGTTTCAGAAAACTATTGCGAGCAGCCACTGCATTTTCAAGTTGCACTTCTAGGCCCTTTATTCTTGCTTTCAAAAGAAGAGCTCTTTCGCGATTTTCAAAGACCCGATTATCGAGCACCAGAGCTTTGCTATTTCTCGTCGAGAGATTTTGAAAAACTAAAGCCGTAAAATACTGGCCCTGGCGCCCACCTTCAATTAACCAAGGTCCACCATCAATTTTTATCGGCGCCAAGAGTTCTGTACCGGTTGAAGAACTATTTGCCTGTATGACAATATCCACATCGCTATTGTCATTCATAAGTGCTTTTATTTTGGTGTTTGAAAGCTGGCTAAGCACCACTACTAACTGGATTTTCTTAGATTCTCTCACTGGCAGCAGCATTTCTTTGATAGTTTTTGCGAGACTTTCAGGAGCCAGGTCTTGCTCATCGAGCAGCGGAATAAGAGCGATATTGTAGTTATTAGCCGCTAATATTTTTAATCCTTTATTCTCACTCAAGTTCTCGAGATTAAATTTTTTATAGTAGTCGCTACGGTATTTTTCTCCTCGAGCATTATCTAATGGGCCAGCCAAAATAATTTTTAATCCAAGTTTACTCAAAGAAGAGAGAAGGAGATCAATGCGAGCATTGTCCTGGCATAGATCCGCAGGATTACGAAGCTTTGAATCAAAGAGTAAGTTACCGGCTGCGATCAGAGCAATATTATTATTTTGCACGGAACGAATATCTTCAAAAACTTGGGAGAATCTGGCAACCCCTCCCAAGGGATCGGCGGTGCAGCCGCAGGGCTCAACATAACCTTCCAAGTTGGAACTAAAGGCGAGCACGAAACCATCCGGGCTAAGTTTTTGAAAAGGAGCCAGGTAGTCGAGTTGTGATAAGTCGCGTTTTTTCTTGCATCCACCGGCAAGGATTAAGATCCCTAGGAAGAGAGGCAAGAATATTTTTAAGGAGCGCATAGTTGCATCTAGCTTTAATCTTCTTTGTCGAATTCTGAATCGCCGTAATTGCTGCCTAATAATTCTGCGGCCAAGGGCGGATCCAGTTTTGGATCAATGGACTTCAGATAAGCTTGATAACCACAATAAATGCAAGAATAATAATCATCTCCACCATAAGCGCGAGCGAGTACTATCCCCACACTGCGGCATTTTGGGCATTGACCACGACCACCGGTCTTTGGCAAAGGCCCGCCTGCAATGGCCGACTGTTCTTTAGGATCGGGGGCGGTTTTTTCCCTGAAATAAGCATTTTCGTGACGGTTAATATTTTCTTTTATCTTAACTCGTCGCGGCAACGAGCCTGAGTCATTTTCCTCATGAGCTATTTCAGGTGAGTCGCTATTTGTTGATTTTCGTTTGTTTAATCCAGTTTTTAACTGCATCCGAAATGGCTCAATAAGAACAATTACATCTTTTCTTTCGAGAGATTTTTTTTGTTGCCACGAATGAATAATAATGTTCGCCAACGCATCCCGAGCAGTAAGATTTTTATCAACATTTTCTTCAGGTTTTGCCTGTACTCGATATGAATTGAGCAGACGTTTCAAAGAAGCCTTAACTTCCTCCGAAAACGGCTGAGAAATAATTGCGGTGAGTGCTTGCAATAATCGTTCACGTGCCGTAGCCACTGGTGGTGCCCCTTAGTTACATGCGATAGTATTCCGCGCCTGAGAAAATAGTAGACGCATATGGTGCGCTCCGCAAGAATGGAATGGTCTTTAAAATCTAAAGAGCGAAAACACCAGCCATCTGCTTGTTTATTGGTGGTTGCGAGTGCAGAATAAAATTTATGTATTGGAAACATAAAATTTATATCCATTGTTTTTTGTTAATGCTATTTGCATCAAATCTTTATTCTTTATCTATCGTAGACGAAATAAAAAAACTTTTTTCAATTAATTTGTCCGACGATGTTTTTGATTCGATCAATAAAGAAATTATTGGTTCCTTGCATGCTAAAAACTTGCGGCTTCATTTACCTAATCGTGTGAGCATGGATGACCTGGAGGTTCTCGACGAGTTTGGTGAAAGAGTATTGTACGGAAAACACGTCGAGCTAAGCATTTCTCTTTTTTCCTTATTGTCGAATAATATTGTTGTTTCCGACGCCTCGGTTGAAGCGCCTTTCTTTCGCTACACGATCAAAAATAATATTCACAACGTCATCCATGTCTTTGAGACTCCTCCCGCGCAAAAGAAAAAAGCGCCGGAAAAGGAAAAATCAAAACTCCGCATCAGCATTGCTCACGTGCGAGTTCATGATGGTAGCTATGAGATGGAACACGATGTGGGCCTTAAAATTATTGCCGAAGGTATTCAGGCTCAAGGAAAATTTTGGGTCGAAAAAGGACCCTTCGGAGTGGATATTTCTGAGGCGACCATTAGTCGAGGAAATATCCAGGTTGCGGGCATGGACCTTCCGATAACTGAACTTGTTTCAAGAAATTTATACATATCAGACGAGAAGGTTTCTACCACCTATCTTAAAGCATTTTACGAAAGAGCCATTCTTAATGCAGAAGGGAGTGTCTTTATCGAAGATAATCGCTACGAAATCGCGGCAACATTAACTACTCCCAAAAATACTTATCCCCAAGGATTGACTAAGTTACCTTTTATTAGCCCATCGATATTGGCCAAAATAGTGATGGCAGGTCCTTTGTCAGAGCCTGAGTTCAAAGTTAATGCGGATATTGGGGAGACGGAATTTAACGGATTAAAAATAAATAGTGGAAACATCGTCGCCAATATCAATCAACACCAAATTTTCTTTGAATCATCAGCGCTCAATGTGGGGGATAAGGGAAGAATTATCGCTGATGGCGTGGTGGACATTGAAAAAGATCAGTTTGCCTTTCGTTCCACTCAAAAGAATCTTAGCAGTGCCGATTTGCTGAAATTTTTATCGCTCGATTTTAAATCAAGCGGCAGAATTAATGCGACCACAGTTTTTGAGGGCAAATTAGGACTAGCGCGCGCTCCAATGAAAATTTTCAGCACCGGGAGCGTCACGGGTGCATCTTTCGAGGAGGCCAAGTTTGCTGACAAGAGCGATTTTTTAGTATCAATAATTCTTGATTTGTCGAAACGTTTAACCTTTAACGAAATAAAAGTGTCAGACGCACAAGGCCTGCGTGTTAAGGCCAAGGGAGAGGTGGATTTAAAATCACCACGCGGCAGTTTTTCTTATGATATTAATTGCGCCAATCCTCATTTGTACCTTTCCTATTTATTACCAAAAGATATTAATGTTAAAAAAATAGCATCCATTGGGCAGTTGTCTTGGGAGCATAAGAATCTCTCGTCTCAAGGCTCTCTGAATTTAGGGGAGCTAGCTTATAAAAATTTCACCACTAACGACGCGAAAATTGAATATAATTTGGCCAATGATGAGCTTTCTCTCTCCCAAATTTTGGCCAGTTTTTATAAAGGAGAAATTAAGGGATTTGCTAAAATTACCGGTCTCAAAAAACAACAGGATCTAAGTGGGCAGTTAGATATTCGTGGCGTTGATCTTTCTCTTGTTTCTGGTGCGCTTGGCGATATAAATATCATGGGGCAAGCCGGTGCTAAGTTAGTTTTTTCTGGGCCAACATCTAGACTCCAGGTTAATTTTTCTGCTTTTTCTGAGCCGTTGATAATAGATAAAATTGATATCAAAAATATAAAATTGACGGGTGTTTTTTATGATCATCGCCTTGAAATTTCCCAAGTCTTAGCCCAGACCAATTCGGGGACCCTTGAGGGAAGCAATCTGTCTTTTCATACGAAGCGCGAGGAAATTTCCGGTTCATTATTTTTGTCTGACATAAATGTGGCACCCTTACTTTTTAAATATATAAGTAGTCTTGAAGGCCTCGTGAGTGGACCAGTTGATATTGGTGGAACATGGTCTTCCCCGCAAATCCATGCACCTTTAATCGCTAAAAACATGTCGATAATGGGGCAGAAGCTTGGTTCAGGCCCTCTTTCGATTAATCTTAAAAAAGAAAAACTGACTGATACGAATAGTGAAGAAGATATTGTATTTTCTTTTTCCTCTTTGCTGAGTGAAGAAAAAGCAGTAAGTAATATTAGATTCGCTTTGGCCCTGAATCATCAAACTATCAACACGAGCGCTTCTTTTTCTGATTTTCAGGTAAATAGCGCAGATTTTGAGCTTAAAAATTCGTGGCTTGGAGCCAAGGGGCTAATTTTTGCCAATATTTCCGCCCAGGGTCCCCTTTTATCGCCCAGGCTTGACGCTCAAATTACTGCTTCGGAATATGGATTTTTTGATCCAAGAAAGCACAATGCGTCGCTATTAATCAAGAAGAAATATGGGCCGGCAACCGTGAAAGCCAGCATCGAGCATGGGCGCTTGCAGCTTGACTTGTGCGCTCCTTGGTCCAAAGGAGTCGCTAAGGAAGGATGTAGTTTCGAACGGGGTGTATCGGTCTCTTTGTCAGGTCCTTTTAATTTGGATGAGTTTTCCATTGATATAAACAGTGTAATAAAACACGATCATCTGGAAGAAATTATTCCGTTGCTCAACGATGAATTGGCAACGGTTAATGCTGATGCTCGCATCAAAGGAAAATTGATTAAACGACAAAATCAACCGCTTTCCTATGATTTTAAATTTTATCTTGAGCAAGTTTTGGCCAGTTTGCCAAATATCCCTCGTATTCAACTGAATAAGCCGGTTATTATTGACTTTGATAGCGACGGAATTGTTTTGAGAGATGATGTAGTTTTTATCTTTTCCCCTGGACAATTGACATTGAAGGGCAGCCTTCTCAAAAATCATTTAAATATTAATTTGAGTGGAGCGATTCCTTTGGTTTTATCAAAATTTGTAGTGCCCATGATCCAGCGGGGAGAAGGCCTAGCCTTTGGTGATTTAAGGATTAGCGGCACTCTTGATGCGCCAGTTTTTGATGGCATTTGCGCTCCGGAAAAAGGGGCCATGCTTACCTTTAGAAAATGGGTTGAATCCCTCGAATTTAAAGATGGAAAAGTAGTATTTCATAAAACATCAGAGGATTCTTTTACCAGTAAATTTGAAAATATTAAATTAGGCATTGGCGATGGAAGGCTTGCCATTAAAGGGGCCATGAAAAAGCAATATGCCTCGGCAAAGCAAAGTGGATTATCTACCTTTGATGTCAATATTGAGGGGAGTAATATTATTATTAGAGATAAGAATGATTTCGTCGAAACTGATTTTAAATTCGATACCATAAAAGCGGGCAATGAAAGCTCTGTTTTATCCGGAAAAATCACGGTTATCGACGGGTCAGCTTATCGACAATTCGATTTAAGAAACTTCGTTATTCAAGCCACGGAAACAAGCAATGGCGACGTTTCTAAAATGTTAGAAAATATTGACCTAAAACTAAATCTCGAAATTGCCGTTCGCCAATTTAGAGCTTCGATGCGAATGTTGAATATCGACGTGGATGCTTTTTTGACCGGGCAGCTTAAGGCAGCAGGTCCCATCCACCATCCTAAATTTACCGGGGGTCTTTCGGTCAGCGAAGGTGCAATCACTTTTCCGGCGGCAACATTTGATCTCGTGGAAAGCCGCATTGATTTGGATGAATTAACTGATCGGTCTTTTGACCCCAAAATTATGATTGTCTCTACGCAAGAGTTCGAGCAGGGTTTTTTTCCCGTCGCCCAAGATACCCTCGTGGAATTGTCTTTAAAGGGAAATTTGGACCGCTTGAATCTGGAGCTAAAACCGGTCAATGGAGATATGCGTTTAAGTCAGACCCGCATTTTCCTTATGTTGTTGATGCCTCGGGGCTTAGGGGGAAATGCAAATGATAAATTTGAAGCAATTCCGCAGGAAGCCAAAAATGCTGTGGTAGCTTTTACCGGAGAAGTATTTTTGCGACCCTTTACCAATCAATTGCAAGAATTGCTGGAAGGGACCACCAAAACCAGGATCCAGTTTGGTTCGGCCGTTGATCCGAGTGGGTTGACCTTGAGGCTCAATTGGAAAGTGGGTCCACGGATTGAAGTGCAAGGGTCTTATATGTTCATTAATGAAGACGCGCGTACGCCTGGAGAAGACCAATTATCATTGTATGGTAATTATCCGTTCAGAGATTTAAAGCTTAAGCTATTGTTATTTGACCATAGACCATTTGGTCCATTGTTTCTTGAAAGCTCATTTGGCGCTAATCGCGATGTAGAAGGAACTTTCGAACCGCGCGGTAAAATTCGCCTCACCTACCGGATACTTTCCCGATGATTAGCCGCATTATAATTATATATTTTTTCTGCTTATGGAGTTTTGGAATCCATGCCGAGAAGATTCAAGAGACCACCATTAAAATCGATAAGAACCTAGCACAGCCGTTGGTGAAATCTCTTGAAGGATATTTGGAACGATACGTAGGAAAAGAAGGTGATAGCAGAAGTGTGGCCGCTGCGAACAGTTTTCTTGCCAGCTTGAAATTTGTTTCCCATGCAGCTTGCCGCCTAGGGCAGAAATCGGGGCTTCGCTTAATTTGTAATGTTGAAACGAAATATTATATCAAAGAGGTTCAGATAAAAAACCTTCCCGCGGGCATGCTTGAAGAGGAGCTGAAACGTAAGCTGCCGGTGCAAGTGGGGCAATTAATTATCCCTAATGACAAATCTCTTTTGGAAACGATTGAAATAACCAAATCTCGCGTTGAGACTTTTTTGCGCAAAAATGGTTTTTATGGCGCTAAAATAAGCGTTTCCTTACATGAAAAACCAGAGTCTTTATCGGCATCTCTCGTCGTAATAATTGATGGAGGTTCTTTTGCTCGCGTAAACAACGTTGAACTAGAGGGCAATAGCCCGGTAACTGCTCGGGCAGTGAGATTAACTTTTAAAAGAATGTGTTTTTCCTTTAATCGTATTTTCGATGCATTTTCCATTGGAACCATTGATTGCTATTCCAGAGAACTAGAGCGCGAAGCGACAAAAAAGCTCCAGGATCGCCTGGCAAACATGGGTTATGTTCAGGCAAGAATTAGTTTGACTCACCGGTGGCTTGACCCTCACGATGCTTCTGTTCCCAAAGAATGTCGAAAAAAGAATCGCGAGGATTTGGTGCCTATTTGTGTCGATTTGAACGTTAGAATTGACAAAGGGCCGCGTGTGCGATGGGCTATCAATATGAGAGAAGGGACCATGGTCAGCCGCGGTGGCCTTTCTCGGTTTTTTGGATCGATTTTTGCGGTTGACCAGTTATCCCGCATAACACGTTCCCTCGACGATGAGATTCCGCCCGACCAAATTATTGTGAAGGAAGAATTAGAGAAGAGAATTAATTTTATTGATACCAAAAATGTGGCGGAAGCTGAGCTGACTGAATCAGCGCAGAAAATGCGCGAATATCTGGTGAGTCGAGGCTATACCAACGCAGAAGTTGTTCCGGCATATTTTGTGGAAGATAGTGAGAATATTGTTGTTAATTTCGATATTTATCCTGGTAGTTCATATTATGTAAAATCATATAAAATTGTTCCTGAATATTTGAGCAAGTATTTTGAGGCTAATGAACTGGATAATTTATTTAAAGTTCGCGGAATGCTTGAGGCTGGCCAATTATCTTATACAAGAATTGCCATCGCCGTCGATGAAATAAAACGCCGTCTCTCCGAGAGAGGTTTTCGCGATGTCGAGGCGAAAACCGAGATGATTTCTCTGGATGATGGCGGAATAGAGGTGATTACTTATATAGCGAGCAGTAGAAGAGAATTTATCGATTCTATTACCGTGATTAATGGCGAAGATAAGCTGAATGAGGAGATATTGCCTTTTTTACGCAACTGCAGCGCGGTTCAACTTGGGCAAAGCACAAAGGCGGCTAATCTTTGTCAAGGCAGTGCGCTAGATAGAGAAAACATCATTAATGATGAGAAAAAAATCGCTGATTTCTACATTAATAATGATTTTCTCTTTGCTAAAGTTAGAAGTGAATTGAAAGAAGAAATTAATGGTTATAAAATAATTTTTTATATATACGATGAGCGTTTTGGACCGGATGCTACGCAAGCTTTAATTCGACAAGAAATTAAGGACGTTATTCTCTCTGGCAATGAAACCGTGAATGCGGCGGTGATAAAACGCCTCTTTCCCCGCGCGAGCAATGGGAAGCGTTTTGATTCAATTTCCTTGAAAAAAGGTATTTCGGCTCTTCGTGAATCCGGACGGTTTTCAAATGTCGACTACAAAATTATTGTGGGACAAGAAAATAGCCAAGATGCCTATTTTGCTGTTCATGTGACAGAAAAGCCTTCCCTCATTTTAGATAGCTCGCTGGCCTTTAGTACTGATCAACTCCTTTCGGTGGAAGCGGAACTTGAAGAAGACAATTTATTTCATTCTATGCTTAGGGTGAATACCACGGTTGGCTTGGGGCTTTTTTGGGGCCGTCAAAGTTCCATCAGCAATAAATTTGTTTGGCCTTTGATATTTGGAGCACCATTTCGTTTTAGCCTGCATGCACCGATTATTATTTACGATGATAAAAGCTCTCGTGCCAAACCCTTTCGTCGTTTGCAGAGTAAGGTAATAGCTGCCCTAGAATGGCGTGCAACGCCAAGTTTAACGCCTTATTTGCGCTATTCGTTGATCCATACACTTAAGCAAGAAGACCCGGTGCTTGCGAAGAATTTTCAGGAAAGGTTAAGGACGCTTGACGGGTTGTTGCCGACTCTAAAAGAACCAGGAAGGATCAGAGGAACGCTGAGACCTGGCATTTCTTGGATCAATCTCGATAATCCCACCGATCCCCATTCAGGGCTAAACTCGGACCACTGGGTCGAAGTGAGCGGCGGGCCTTTTATTGGGAATCCATTTTTTATTAATGTGGGCACCCAAAATAGAGTCTATGTGCCTCTAGGACCGCTCACTTTAGCGCTCCAAGGCTCTTTGATGAGAGCTTTTGTTGAGCCCAATGATGATAACTGGAAAGAGCTCAGAGATGGCTCGGCGATGGACAGCGTCGGGGGTGATCGCAGTGTGCGCGGTTACCAAGAAGGCCTCATTGGTTTGAGGAGTTCGCGCGGTTTGGCAGATCGTTTCGGGGGCTATTTATATAATACCGCTAATATTGAGTTGAGGTTTCCGCTGACGAGTCCCGAGGTTTTAGGTAATTTTGCTGGTGCCATATTCGTTGATCAGGGGATGGTATTGCCTTGCAAGAGCCTTGGTTGCAAACAAGATATGACCTTCAACGAGATAGTGAATGACAAGGGTTTTGGTTTTTCCTTGGGCGCTGGCCTTCGCTATAATTTGCCGGTGGGGCCGATTGCCCTAGATTATGGCTATTCTCCTATCCATAATGATTGGCGTATCCATGTGCAGTTTGGCTATCCATTTTAGCGCACGAAGGGAAACAATCCTAGAGCTATCAAAACTAAGGCAGATACCATGAGTGAGAAGGGTGGCAATTCATTAGCTTCTTGATAATTTACGGTGGATTGTTTGGAAAACAAAAACACAAACATTCTCATGGTGCAAGCAGCGCCAAAAGCAATAGAAATAAAAATAGTTCCACTGAAAATAATATTGTCTTTCATAGGGGCTATTAAGGAAAGTTTAATAAAATATCCTAAGGTGCCAGGAAGACCAGCGATGGAGGCCAGGGCTATTAATAAATAAAGTGTCTGCACTTTATTTTTGCGCCCAAACCCCGCGATATCTTCCCAAGTTTGCCAGTGCTGCCCGATAGGTTCCATGTAGGCCAAGGCGCCAAATAATACAAAAAGTGACAAGGTCAAAAATGAAAAAACTGCCATAATAAAAACTAATTTGGGCAAAAGCTCAGAGGTACCAAATAATAAGGATAAACAAAAAACCGGACCAATGCTGCTGGCGATATAGCTCATGGTTCGTCTGATTTTGCTTTGATCCAAAGCTCTCAGCCAGGCCATTAAGAGGCCCGCCGCTAAAATAAAGCCGATTATCTGCAGAGCGACGTCAGTGAGGGCATCGGAGCGAAGAATGATGGCTCGAGCATCTATTAAATGCGAGGCTCCTTGAATGATGGCGTTGCTGAGAAGTAAAAATGCGGTGCTGAGGTTGCTGCCATCCGCGCAATCAATATGGGCAAATGAAAAGGGCGGTATGCCAGCCAGGCTTAAGCCCGCTAAGATAAAGAGGCTGAGCCCGAGAATACCCATCGTTTCCGAGGCCCCTTGCTCGATGGCGAGGCTTGATAAATCGCTGACATGGGAAGAATAGGTTAAAAGATAAAGTGAAAATAATAATAACAAAAATACCAATATTGCATTGAAAGTAATCTTAAGACCTATTTCAGCTTTTTTGCCGCCGGAAGTGGTTTTGATGGCTAAAGTTGCCATAATAATCAACCAGCCAGTGCTATTAATTAGTTTGAGAATTAAATAATCAGTTGAGATATTTACGATTGATATAATGAGAGAAGATAATATAAGAAAATAAATATCACCGCTTTGTTTATTTAGAATGGTTTTATTGCCTAGGTGAATAGCGATTAACGTGTTTATAAGTAAAAACATCGTCAAGATATCATCAAAAAATAACTGTGGTTGCTTGAGGAGCTGGGCCTGTGACATGAGGTCGAGCACAATGAGCACGAGAGATAAAAGCACTGCTCCTATGGAAAATAAACGGATATGGGCTTTTTCATAAAGAGAGGAGCGAAATGGCTTGTTGCCGATGGCCTCGAGAACCAAGACAATTAACGATGAAGCCATTAGAATGGTAATCACGATATTTATGTTGCTAATAATCATCTTGGCCTCAGGGAGAATTGTAAGAGCTCATTTAAGTAATTTAGAAGACGCATAGATAGTTACAAGAGGAATTATAAGGGTTAATAATGCAACTAATAGTGGCGATATAAGGAAAGAAGTTTTAATAGATAAAAGCTGGCCTCTTCTTGTTAAATCGCCTCCCGAATAATCCGCACTGGTCTTAGTGAATAATCCATAGGCTAAGATCATGAGCGCTGCGATCCACGAAAGAATTATTGCGCTCCAGAGGCTTTGATAAGGCTGAGGCGAACTATTGTGGTGTTCAAACATGAGGTAAAACATTGGCCATGCCACCGTTCCAATGCCAATGCCCGGAATACCCACCAAGAGGCACACTGATAAAAACCAGGTGGCTGCGATTTTTGACTTATTGGTTCTTAAATTTCGATATTGCTCAACGAGGATAGCTGATTTCGTGGCATGCATGAAAACCGCAATTGAGGTGAGGAAAATAATGGCTGAAATATACCAAGATTTACTCTCATCAAATATAAAAATTATAGAGACCGTAAGAGCAGAATAAAATGCGAGAAAATAATAGGGAAGGACACTGATTTTTCTTTCATGTATCACTGTCAAGGCTATAAACAGCGCTCCTATAACCGCTGCACACCCAATGGTGGCCGATAATATTTCGCGATCAATAGTTAACTCTCCTCGCGTTAAAAATAATATAAAAAATCCCGCTATGTGAAGGAAGGTGAGGATAAATGGTCCTTCCGATTCATCGAGATTTAAAAAGAGGGTATTCATAAAGGGCGCGCATATGGGCAAAGTTACCCGCGATAGCCCTGGCAATAATATGGCCATTTGCATTAAATTGGAGGCAGCGGTGCCATCGTTGGCCATGGGCTGAAATTGCAGCAAAACCAAGGAGAGCGCATCGCAGGTCAAAATAAAAATGCCGGTGTGAAAAATGGCCGCACCGCGACTCCTTTTGGTGCTGTGGCCGATTATGAAATAAATAATAAAATTAGCTACCGAAATAATGGGCAAGGCAACTCTAATATCTTTTTGCCCTAGTGAAATAAATAAAATAAAAGTAAGCAAAAATGGCGCCACTTGATGAGTATTGCTTTTTGTGTCGTTAAATTCATAGAGAAACATATCTGCCAAAAGCGACATAGATATAGCGCCAAAGAGGAAGATATTATATTTAGTGATAGATATTATTATATTGATATTGAACTGAGTTAAATTGATTGAAAGCAGATGTTGTTCAGGCATTTTATTGTCTAAAAACAAATAAGCCAGTCGTAAAAAAATCAAAAATCCTGCTAGAGAAAAAAATTTCGACATGGCTAATTTGGAGCCAGTATCGACTGCAGGAATCAAAGTAATGAAAATGGCTGCCAATAATGGAGTGGCCATGAGGAGGTGAATTATATAACTATCAATAATAATCACTGAGGCTCCCAGATGTAATAATAAGATAACACCATGATGACGATAAATAGAACTGATCGCTGGATACTCCCGTTATGAAATAATCGCAGCGGGATTTGAATGAGAGCAATGATAAGTTGGGGAATTCTTAGCAATAAGAAATTGCCATAGAGAGGCCCGATGATATTGGAAGATAAATTAGACATTAAATCAATGAACTTAGAGGTGTAAAAATTAATCTTTGGAATTAAATCAAAGCTAAGGGTTTCATTTGTTTCTGCGCCGATTGTTTTGGTTAAGAACACTTTTCTTGAAATAGATTCCACTTGAAAGGAAAAAATGAGGGCCATCAGACACAACATTATCTGACTGAGCCACGCTTGTCCCAAAGCTAAGAAAAGAACAGCAAGGCTCGAAAATAGGATGCTGATATTATTTTCGGCATATTTTGCCCCGCCAACAATAAGTTGAAAGATTCCATAAAGAACCAGAGCCGAGGCTAAAAGAATGTAAGTTAGAGACAAGTTAGCAAAAATATAGTTCTGAGCTGATAACAGTATAATGACTGCGCTACAACCGCTGAATAATATATAACTTAATTGACTGATGCGCAAGCTCAAAGAAGGGTTGCCAATATTAGTTTTTACAGAAGCGAGGCTCAGTATTTTTATGAAACATGGGAAAAATAATAAGAAGCTCACTGCGAAATTAAGATTGGGAATACTATAATAAACTGTTGAGTGTCCATAGATAGATAATGCTAATAATAGGCCTATCATGGTGATAAAATCGCTTATTACCAACCATAAAAAATTTCGTGTTATATTAATGGAAAAATTACGAGTATTGACGCTTATCATGGTGAAGAGAAGAAAAATATTGCCGACATTTAGGATGAATAAGATAACCAATATATCCGATGGTAATTGGGAGAAAGCGAGAAAGAAACACAATGCGGTAAAAGATAAAATAGTGCTGGAAAAGCATTGATAATTTGCGATAAAGATAAATAAATTAAACGATAATAATAGGCATAAGATAGTGGCTATGTTGTATCTGTTTAGGTGAATACCAAGATTCAAAGGAAGCAATTTATAAATCCACACTTTAAAAAATATGGATTCGCTGCTGCTTAGCTCTTTAAAACTAAACACGCTTAAGATAGTTGAGGGTAGCGCAAGCAGGGCAAAGAACCATCGGAAAAAAATTGCCATTTTAGGGCTAATTTTAAAGCTTGAAAAAAATAATAATAATGAGAAAGAAAACAACAGCCATAAAATTAGGTTAGTGGGCATAGCTTCATCCGCGCATTTCAGTTAATTCATGTATTTGCAAGGTAGATCGACGCCTTATCAGTAATATTGATATTGAGTAAATAAAAATGATTAATATAAAAATAAAAAAGAGAATAAAGTAAGCGATTCCTTCATTTTGATTGCTATTATCGCTATGCAATCCCGCTAATGAAGTTATACCAATGCTAATCTGAATAATAGAGGCTATTATATTTAATAAATTTCGACGTAGAAAAATACCTACCAATCCGCAGGCGGTAATAAATAATAATACTTGTTCTATGGTCATTTAAAACTCCGTTGGTCTATTCAATGTTCTTAGTATTAATGACAGCAAGCGCACAGATGAGCATAACAAAAATGGTGAAAACAGCGCACATGA
The DNA here is from genome assembly GCA_964368985.1 of uncultured Myxococcales bacterium. Classification (GTDB taxonomy): domain Bacteria; phylum Myxococcota; class UBA727; order UBA727; family JABDBI01. Next base: position 39,508 of record CAYJDW010000011.1, read on the forward strand.
TTGCCATTATATCTTGTCCGAAAAATGAATAGTTAATTTTTATATCGATTATATCGCCAGTTTCTAATTGAGATAATTTTATGTAAAAAAATGTCAGCAATAAGCCACCAATAATCGCGCTTATTTTAGGCGCAGTGCTCGGTGAGATTTGTGTAGATTTTTCTATGTAGATGTTAGACGAAAGTATTATTAAGCAGAAAAATAAAAGCAATATCAGTGTGCTGGCATTAGTATTATTTATTCTATCTGCTGTCATAAAATAGATACCGATCAGGATGGTTTCTAGTGCTAAAAAGAAGGCATTATAGGCGGGGCTCGCAAAAACGAGAGCAAGCAAGGCCAAAGCTGCAATCAAAAAAAGAATTATTGATCCTAATGAAAATATATTCTCCATACTACCCCGGGGGATGAAAGCTCCTTCTCGATAATAAGCTATTTTTGGCCATTGTCTGTGCCGTTTAGGTAATTTTGGTGGCATTTTTTTGCTTGGGTCTAGGGTGAAAGGGTCTGGCTATCCTCTTCTTCAGGGTCTTTTACATAACAGATTTTCTTTGTTAGCTACCACTGGTGTTGCTTGAAACCTGTCAGAGGCCCTATGAGTTTTGATCAAAATGAACTGCTAAAAATAGCCCACCTCGCTCGCTTGTCGCTTACGGCAGATGAAGTGAAACGTTTTCAAAATGAACTTGGTCCCATTGTGGATTTTGTGGCTCAACTTTCCGAGGTTGATGTGACTGGGGTTTTGCCCATGTCCCATGCGGGGGATCGTAGCTTACATTTATGCGAGGATGTGTCGCATCCGGTTTTAGGACTTAAATGTATTTCCTCATCGGCCGGTTATGAAGATGGTTTGGTACGAGTTCCTAAAATTATTGAATAATTTTCTCCTGAGGGTGTCGTGGTTAATAAAGAAATTCTTAAGAAAACTATTGGCGAGTTGAGCGAAGATCTTAAAAGTTTGAAAGTGAGCAGTGAAGAGCTTACTCGTAGTTGTTTGGATCAAATCAACCAGCATGATGAAAAGCTTGGTTCTATGCTTTGGTTGAATCCCGAACAGGCCTTAAAACAAGCGCGAGAATCGGATGCGAGGCGTAAACTTTCCCGCTCTTTGGGGCCGCTCGATGGTGTGCCTATCGCCATTAAGGACATGATTCTCAGTCAGGATTTTCCCGCGACCGCCGCAAGCCGCATCCTTGAAGGTTTTGTACCTCCATATGATGCGACGGTGGTGAATAAATTGCGTCAGGGCGGCGCGGTTATCGTCGGCAAAGCCAATCAAGATGAATTTGCCATGGGATCTTCTAACGAGAGCTCTGGCTATAAAATTTGCCGTAATCCGTGGAAGCTGTCCCACACCCCCGGCGGATCTTCCGGAGGAAGTGCGGCCTCAGTGAGCGCGGGCATGTGTTTTGCTAGCCTTGGCACCGATACCGGGGGCTCGATTCGGCAACCTGCGGCATATTGTGGTTTAGTAGGGATAAAACCGAGCTATGGTCGGGTTTCGCGTTTCGGTGTGATTGCTTTTGCAAGTTCCCTCGATCAAGTAGGGCCTTTTGCTAAATCGGTCGGTGATTGTGCGACCATGCTCTCGACCATTGCGGGCTATGACGAATTTGATTCCACTTCGGTAAATACGCCGGTTCCCGATTATAAGCGGGATCTCAATCTCGATTTGCGGGGCAAAAAAGTAGGGATTCCTAAAGAATATTTTGGCCAGGGCATCAATGATTCAGTCAAAAAAGCGGTTGATAACTCAATTAATATATTGAAAGATAGCGGCGCAAGTTTAGTTGATATATCTTTGCCACATACAAAATATGCTGTCGCCACTTATTATATTATTGCGACCGCTGAAGCTTCTTCCAATCTTTCGCGTTACGACGGCGTGAGATATGGACCGCGTCGTGGCGATACCAAAGATCTCTTGTCGCTTTATGAAAATACTCGCGGCGAGCTGTTTGGTGCCGAAGTGAAGCGGCGTATTATTCTTGGTACCTATGTTTTAAGTTCGGGATATTACGATGCCTATTATTTGCGTGCTCAAAAAGTGCGACGCTTATTTACTGATGATTTCAACAAGGCTTTCCAGCAGGTGGACGTGATCCTTTCGCCGACCACCCCGAGTACTGCCTTTAAAATTGGCGAAAAAATAGATGATCCATTGGCGATGTATTTGAACGATATTTATACCATTAGCGCCAATCTGGCCGGACTTTGTAGCATTTCTGTGCCCGCAGGCCTCGATGAGCAGGGGCTTCCCATCGGTACTCAACTGATGGCAAAACCCTTCGATGAGCAAAACCTGTTCAACGTGGCGGCTGTCATTGAGAAAAATACTAAGTTCGATGTTAATCATGCAATCTTGTAGGAGATTTTATGTGCCTGTTTTGCGGGATTATTGAGAGGAAAATTCCAGCTACCATCATCGCGGAAAATGAAACGGTCTTGGCTTTTCGCGATATTAACCCCGTGGCAGAGCTTCACGCACTGGTAATTCCTAAATTTCACATCGCCAATCTCAATGAATTGTCGAAGGAAAATGCTTCCTGCGTAGCCGACATGATGTTGATGGCTAAAAAAATTGCCGAAGATAATCAGGTGAGCCGTTCTGGTTATCGGGTTGTTTTCAATACAGAACAAGGCGCAGGCCAAACCGTCTTTCATCTGCATGCTCATGTGCTTGGTGGACGCATTTTTTCGTGGCCGCCGGGATAAGTTCATATGAGCCGTGCTAGAATCTTTTCGAGATGATAATGGCGGGGTCTTTTATGGACAAAGAACTAATTCGTGATTATGAGCTAGATATTATTGTGAAAGCATGGCGGGATGAGGCTTTTCGGCAGCAATTATTGAAAGACCCAAAAAAAGCCATTGAGAAAGAATTCGATATAAAAGTGCCTCAAGATATGAATATCGCGGTGCACGAGGAAAATGAGCATTCGCTCCACTTGATAGTTCCCTCGGTGCCGCCTCATTTTATTACGGGCGATTTATCCGACGACGAGCTCAAGGATGTCATCGGCGGGGTTATGGCCACGGGGCATTTGGCGACGCTGCCGAACGCGCGTGAACGGCAAAAACTGCGCGAGTTAGAGCGGGAAAATAACGAGCTCAAAAAGACAATCGAAAAATTAAAGTCACAAAAAGCCTGACGGATATCATTGCGAGCGTAGCGTGGCTAGAAAACGTTGCTTGGATGGCAAGCCCTACGGGCTCGCCATGACGAATTTTATGAATCCTTTGAAAATAAATACTAGGTTAGAACGCCACATTTCGCCCGCTTGCGTGAGAGGCCAAACCGAGCATGGACAGATCCCCCATGCCTTCAAGCATGGCTGAAATACCTCCATTCGCTGAAACACCAGAGTCAAACTATAAAGAATCAATCATCACAATAATGGTATTGATCCCGTGTAAGGGATATTACTTTGCGCAAATACGCCCCCGAAATCACTAGTCATCGCGTATTTGTCGAGCAGTCGCGGATCTCGATACTTGAACCAAAAAAATGTCCTCGGGAACTTATTCTTGCCCTCAAAGCCAATTCGAGCCTCCGTGGTCTTGATCAGGGGGCGGGCATTCTCAAGTCTAGGGTTTGGATGCCAGCCTCAGTGACGATCTAAGCTCTAGCCTTTATGGGGCGTCTCTATGGTCGACAGACAAGTGGCAGCGCACGGTTCCACGCTTTCCCGCATTGCCAGCGCCTGAAGGGCTGCGAGCACCGAAGCCTGCACACATTTTGATGACTCTGGTGTTCCAGCCATCTTGAGCGGTTTCTGCAATTCTCGGTGCATCACAATCGTGCTTGCCACCATAACCGTTGGTTTGCGTCACCACAGCCGTTAGTGGGTTAAGCTGGTAGGCAGTAACACAAACCTCGCCGTGGCAAGAAGACGTGTCACCGTCCCAACTGGTTCCACCACTGTGACATTCCTCTTCAGCCGTAATGGCCGATGCTGTTGAACCAAAGTAGAGCACTAAAGCTAATCCAAACAAAAACAAGGATTTTTTCTTCATAATTCCTCCTCATTTTGTGTGAGCACTGACTAAGATTGTGTTCAACTACACGATGGTGATTTTCTCATCGACGCTCGTGACAATTCGGAATATTAAGCTCTGCAGTTTTTTGCATTTTGCGGCCCGAAATATCTTTGGATCATGAGAACAATAATTACTATTCGATCTCATAAATTGAATCCCAGACCAAGATTAAGAATAGGAGTGGCTTGATGTACGAGCACGCCAATGAAGTTATAGCTCTTAAAGTGCTTATTCCATGGCACAGCAAACCTTATATTCTCGTAGAATGGCATGTTTAATAAGACTCCGGCGCCTAAGGTAAGACTAAAGCCGGGATTGCCAAAAATAAATGAATAACCAATTTCAGGCTGCATGAGGGCTGATAAATTAAAATAAGCCGGTGAAAGAGCAGTGCCGAGACCTCCTCGGATAGAAAGATAAAAGCCCTCTAATCCCTTTTTCCCCGGACTAAATCTTGGACCCGCTAAGAGGAAAACTTCGTTATATTTTGTCCATATATGCGTGGGACGCGCTTTGCCTCCCTCTGAATATAAGGGGCCATCGTCTTGATAATCTTCATAGCGATAAATTAAGGCCAAACTCAAACTAATCCCCCGTCTAAGTTTTATATTGGCATCAAAATGTAGAGGAATATATATGAGATTATCCACATCAATCATTTTATTAGCAATCAAGAATGCAGCTGTCTCAAGCCCATTATAAGTTAATGAAAAAGATGGAGAATTTATTTTTGAGGATGAGGATTTTTGTTTTGTAGAGGAAGACTTTGGTTTCTTGGTATGGCTATTTAGAGAGAACAGTAACATAAATAGTAAAAACCATCTTCTCGTCGAATGCATCCTCAAGCTCCTGAAGTACTTTCAGCCATTGGCTGAGCTCGTCTGAGTGACTAAATCCGAGATGAAATGAAATCCATAATATTTTCCTGGTTATACGCCGCACTGAACACGGCGTATAACTATCGTCGAGAAAACTATTTTTACTTGGCTAATTAGAGGGAAATTCTTATTACTGCTATACCATCTGGTTTGTTACCCACGTTGATAGTCTTGGTAATTTTATGTGAAGAGCTCGACAACACTGAAACCGTGTTTTGCTCGCGGTTGGTAATAAAGATAGAAATTCCAAAGGGATGAACCCCAGCTGCTCTGGGATCTGGAACAGGAATTTCTGTAATCACACTGTGCGTTAGTGTATTAATGACAGACAAAGTTTGTGCACCATTGTTTACGGCATATGCGCGAGCAGCTAAAGGAGAAAATGCGACGAAGGTGGGATTTGATTCAATGGCAAAACTTCTTTCGTAATAATTATCATTCGAATTTACCACCGATATTTGCCCCTTTCCTTCATTTACAACATAGGCAAAATGGCCAAGCGGTGAGAAAGCAGAGTGTACAGGTAGGGCGCCATTATCGAGGTAGATTGTGAGGCCGGCTGTGTGATTGGTAGTGTTAATTACAGTGATATCATGTGTTCCCAAATTAGTTACATAAGCCAGGTTATCCACAGGTGAGATCGCCACGGATGTGGGAAAAGTGCCCGTAGGAACAATGGCAACTACTGCTTGAGTTCGAGTGTTAATAACTGAAACGGTATTATCCAAGCCATTGGCAACATAAACAAACAGGCCATCGGGCGTAATATCGAGTCCCCTCGGTTGAGCACCTACTGGTATGGTAGCCTCCACACTATTTGTTGCAGTTTTAATCACGGAAACGCTGTTGGATTTTTTGTTGCTCACATAGACAAAATGGCCATTAGGACTGCCGACGAGCTGTGTCGGGCCATCTCCAACACCTACATTAGCTACGCGTACGCGGGTTGTTGCATCGATAATTGAAACATTGTCTGAGCCCTCGTTTGCAACAAAGGCATAGAATCCCGGAGGCACGGCTTCCAAAGAAGGGCTAAATCCTAGCACCACGAAAATACTTAAGAAACTCGTTAAGAAAAGTCTTTTATTATTGTTATTCTTTTGCACGGTATGATCCCCCTAAATGCTGTTGAGTATTGATGCAAAGCATCTGATCGGTTTGGCTACAAGCCATTCCCAGCTATACTATTCTAAATCATTTATAGGTAAATTCCAAATAGAAATTTATGCAAAAAAATAACGCCATTAATGAAAATATAATAAGATATTTGTAAACACTGCTCTGAGGATATTTATGAGTAAAAATTTGCGATTTTCTATGGTGTTAATTGGGTTTCTTTCCCCAGGCGCCCTAGCTTTGACGGACTTGGAGAGCATGATCTCCTTGCCCATGTATAAGCATCTCATTCCCGTATTTGCCTCTCTTTTTGCCAGCGGGCCAGGTACAATACAGGTAGGTGATTTGGATGGCGACACTAATCTAGATTTAGTGACTGCCAACGTAAATACAGACAACACTTCGGTACTCCTGAATAACGGTGATGGTACTTTTCCATCTGCCGCGCAGTTTGATGCAGGAACTAGTCCGCTATCCTTGACCTTAGGCGATGTGAATAACGACACTTATTTAGATATTGTTACGGCAAATTTAGGTAGTGACGACGCATCGGTCCTCCTGGGGAATGGCGATGGAACCTTCGACAATCCGGCCAGTTATGGCGCTGACTCTCTGGCTGCTTGTGTTACTTTAGCTGATCTCGATGGGGATACTTATCTTGATATAATTGTAGCAAATTTAATTGGAGCTAATGTTTCTGTTTTGATTAATAATGGCAACGGCACTTTTGCTGGCGGCACTAATTACGCCACTGGTAGTGGAGCAGTTTCGGTAGCGGCGGCAGATGTAAATGGGGATAGCGATATCGATATAGTGGTAGCGAATCTCTTCGATAGCAATTTCTCGGTTTTGATTAATAATGGCAGTGGCGTTTTCGCATCGGCGGTAAATTACAGCCAAGATGATGGATCATATTCGCTTATACTGGTCGATGTAGATGGTGCCGATGGCGCGGATGTGGTGACAGCCAATGGTGATAGCGACTATATGTCGGTGCACCTCAATAATGGTGATGGTACCTTTGCAGCGGGAGTACCTTATACCTCTGGCCCTGGTCCACGCTCAGTGAGCTCTGGTGATGCAGATAATGATAGCTTTCCGGATATTGTAATAGCAAATAGCAGTAATGAATAGGTGAGCATACTTTTTAACAATTTCGATGTTACCTTCGAGGAAGCGGATGTTTACGCCGCAGGATCGGGACCCTTTTCAGTTGCTTTACGCGATGTAGATGGCGATACTTATGCCGACATCTTGGTAGCTGTTGCCTTTGATGATGTAGTGGGTGTGCTTCTGAATAATGGTAATGGTACCTTTGATGATATTATAACCTACGAAATTTAATGCTTTAATAGGGCTAATAGATAGGGCAGTTGTTCGAGGATGATAGTCCTGACATACTGCTCTTTTTAATGTTTTTGTGGTTTTTTGTGTATGTAATGTGTGTGTTTTAATGTGTGTGTTTTAATGTGTTATTATGTTGATGTGTTTTTATGTTTTTATGTTTTTGTGAATATTTTTTTGTTTGAAATAATGTTTGTTTTGAAATGCTTATCATTTTATCGTTGAGAGTCTTCGATGGTAAAGTTGCGTTACATGGCCGCCGCGCTACAGTTATTAGTGTATAGTTGATGCACTAATAGTTGGTGAACATGGCTGGGTTTATTGGTTTTGTTGTAAGATTAACTATCCTCCTAATTTTGTTTACATCTGAAGTTTATAGTGCTAATTTTTTTCCGGTTACGGTGGCTCAACTAATTGCCAACATTAATACTGCAAATACCAATTCACAAACTGATGTTATCGATCTTGGTGGACTGACTTTTTCCCTCACTACAGTGGATAATACTTCCGATGGGCAAAATGGTCTTCCAAGCATAAATGAAGCCTTTAATCTAACCATTCAGAATGGTACTATTACCCGCACGGGTGCTAATGCCCTTCGCTTTCTCAGGATCAGCACCACGGGTATTCTCTCATTAATAGATGTTACTTTGAGTAATGGTCTAGCATCGGAGCTTAGCAGCGGGATCGGCAAAGGTGGCGCCATTCATAATCGCGGTGTGATCGCGCTCATTGATGGTTGTATTTTCCTTAATAATGTTGCCAATGGGGCTAATGGGACCGGCGCCGCCGCTGAAGGGGTGGGTGGTGCGATCTATATGGCTCAAGGTAGCATTACTACTCTGAGTGACACTACTTTTCAAACCAACAATGCATTAGGTGGTCCAGCTCTAACTACTCGTTTGGGGGCAGGCGGTCATGGTCGTGGTGGTGCGATTTATTTGGTGAGTGGCACCAGCATAGGTCCAATAACTAACACTGATTTTTTGAGTAATACTGCTGTTGGAGGTAACGCGGCCACGGGCTCTCTGACCGGAGGTGTCGGTGGTACAGCCCAAGGCTCAGCGATATATTCCAATGGTACTATCGGCACCATAACCGATGCTAACTTTACGACCAATGTTTCCACCGCGGGTAATGCAGCAGCAGGCGCCTCCGCAAATTTCGCGGCCGGAGAGGCGGGTGGTGCGCTCTTTAGCAGTACCGGAACTTTGGGTAGTATTACTAACACAATATTTTCAGATAATGCTGCTACTGGCGGTGCTCCTGGCGCTCATGCCAATGCACCTGGTGGTGCTGCTTTTGGTGGTGCAATTTATCTATCGGCAACTAACGTTCCGACAATTACTACCTCTCAATTCGTAGATAATTCCGTGCAAGGAGGCGCAGCTTTGACGCAGGTGGCTGGACGAGACGCTAAAGGCGGCGCCATATTTATTCTCGCCAGTACGATCACTAACCTGACCTTTACCGTATTAGACAACAATTCTGCTACAGGCGGTGCCTCAGCTGCTAACAATGGTGGTGGTGGGCTAGGTGGCGCCATATTCATTGATTCAAATAACACTGCTGATGGGAAAATAGTCACCATCTCTAATTCCACTTTTCAAGATAACTCCGTCACTGGCGGTACGGTAGGGGTGCTCGCTGATGGTGGTGGTTATGGTGGTGGTATATATATTGATAGCTCGAATACTAATACCAGCAGTATTACCACCATAGTCAATTCTACTTTTTCCGGAAATACCGCCAAAATTCACGGTGGTGCCATTGATTTATTTGGCTCAGGTGCTTTCATCACGACCCTATCAAGTACGACTATTGTCAATAATATCGTAGGGGATACAGGCGGCGGCATTATTGTCCATACCGGCGCATTCATCACTACTCTTCAAAGTACCATTGTGGCCGAAAATACAGATGGTGACGCCACTAATGGCGTGGACATTTTCTTAGAAACTACTGGCACCATTACCAATAGGACCTTTAATTTAATTGGGACGAGCGGAGGGCATAATGTAGTAGATGGAGTAAGTAATAACCAGGTTGGTACTAATCTCGTCCCCCTAGACCCAGTAATAGGGCCACTAACGAACAATGGAGGTATTACTAATACTCATAAACTCCTATTCGGAAGTCCTGCCATTGATGAGGGAACAACACCCGGTACGGCCTTTGATCAAAGAGATGTTGGTTTCCAGCGAGTATTTGGGCCTGCAGCTGATGTTGGTGCCTTTGAAGTACAGGCGTGTCCTATTGATAATGACGCAGATGATGTCTGTGATGATGAAGATAATTGCGATGATGTGCCTAACCAATTGCAAACTGATACTGACGGGGATGGCATAGGGGATGCTTGTGATAATTGCCCGCTGATAGCCAATCCGCTTCAAACCGATACAGACCTCGATGGCATTGGGGATCCCTGCGACGCTTGTCCTAACGATTTTTTTAATGATGCTGATGGCGATGGAATATGCGCAAATCTTGATAATTGCCCATTTAAGGCTAACCCACTGCAAACCGATTCGGATGGCGATGGCATGGGCGATGATTGTGATACCTGCCCAGCTGGTCCTAATAATGTAGATGCTGATGCAGATGGCATTGCCGATGCCTGCGATTTTTGCC
>CAYJDW010000012.1:0-18395 GCA_964368985.1 uncultured Myxococcales bacterium
AGTCCAAGAATATATTGACAGACTTCATATAAGCATCCTCGTGCTTGACACGAGGGATCCATGCAGTGCCTCAAAAACAGGATACTCGGGTCAAGCCCGAGTATGACAAACCAGCGTTTGGCGTTGGATTAGCAGCCTTTAAACTACTAAAACGAGCTCAATACTTTTCTTACCATGCTTGAAAGCGATTGGCGGTTAAGCGTTCGCAATGCTCTGGTTGAAAGAGCAATTTTCACAAATCGACCAGTTTCCAGATCAAATATGCGTTTTTTCTTAATATTAGGTTTGGTGGCTCGCTTCGTCTTCGCGTTCGAGTGGGAAACTTTATTTCCAAACATTTGTTTTTTGCCGGTTAGTGCACATATTGCCATAGCTTACTCCCATAAAAGTTCTCTTTTACCCTGCCCGTCTACTGCATTGTTTTGGCTCTCGCAAGGGCGCGTAGTGAGGTTTTAGCAGGTTTTTGCGCTCTTTCGCTGGCAAAAGACCCCCAATTTTAGCGATTATCGCTAAAATTCGTCCCCCCTTAGTTGCTGTTGACTATTTAGCCACTTATGAGCCTTTGGTTATCATTAGTCTAGGAGTTTCTAGGGTGTCTGACAATCGACCGATTGCTGTTTTGGATACGGGTGCCGGTGGCCTGAGCGTGGTGGCGGCTTTAAGGCATATCGCTCCACTGGAAGAAATCGCTTATTTTGCCGATTATGCCCATTTGCCCTATGGCCTAAAAAGCCCGGAGCTCATTCGCCTGCTGGCCTTAAATGCCGCTCAAACTTTGGTGAATATTTCCCATTGTAAGGCACTCATCATTGCATGCCATACCATTTCGGTATGGTGCCTAGACGAAATTCAAGCCAAATTTCCTATTCCGGTCCTGGGAATGCTGGAGCCAAGCATTAAAGGCCTTCATGCCTATATCCAAAAAAACCAGCTCAACAGTTTGGGTATCATCTCAACTAAAGCAACCTTAGAATCTGGCGCTTATCGGCGCTCCTGGCCCGCTATAAATTCCGAGCAGCGCACGCAGTTGGTTGAGCAAGCCTGTGGCCCTTTGGTCAGCCTTATCGAGGAAGGATCAGTTTCACCGGCGCAGCTGCAGGTAATTGTAACTCAGTTATTAAGTGAGCCCATCAAGCAGGCTGACGCTGTGATGATTGGCTGTACCCATTTTAGCGCCCTGATTCCAATTTTAGGCCGCGTACTAAAACCAAACTGCGCCATTATTGACGCGGCTCATTTTGTGAGCGACCAGATTTATCATGACTTAAAGGAAAGCCATCAACTGGCTAACCGCAAACATAAAGTGCCTATCAAAGCCTATGTCAGCGATAACCCAGAGCGCTTCCTAAATGTGGCGCAAAGCTTTATTGCTGAAGAGCTAGAAATAAAGCTGGTACGAGATGAAGGCTTGTTGAGGTAGTTAATGATTTTGGTGAGATTAATAATAGTGGCCCTTTGCTTGGCTCTTATGCCTTCTTGCGCGAGCAAAAATACTTTGCGCGGACATAAGGGCAGCTATCTTGAAAGCGTTAAACTCAACTTTGAGGCAGGCGAGGCCGCGCTAAAAAACGCGGAGTTTGATAAGGCGATAAGCTATTTTCAATTTGTCCGCAGCAAATATCCTTTTTCCAAATATGCCGCCCTCAGTGATTTAAAAATCGCTGATGCAAAATTTGTTCAGCAAAAATGGCTCGATGCCGCCTCTGCCTATGAAATTTTCGTGCGCCTTCACCCTCGCCACGAGGAAGTTCCGTATGCGACCTATCGAATCGGAGCCAGCTATTTTTACGCAGTGCCCAATGACTTCTTTTTATTGCCCAGCTCAACTTCGCGAGATCAGACTTTCACCAAAGAAGCTCTCGCTGCCTTGGATCGATTTTTAATCAGCTTTCCTAGCTCCGAACATGCGGGCGATGCAAGAGAAAAGCAAAAAATCCTCTTTTCTAATTTGGCAAAACATAATCTTCATATCGCCGATTATTATCAGCGTCGCGACAAATATGAACCAGCAGTTACGCGCCTTTTAGGCATAAATGAGTCCTATCCGGATACTGATGAATCCGCCGAAGCATTGTGGCTCGCTGGGCAAATTCTTGAAAATAAAATTAAGGATTCTGAACGAGCGATTGCTGCTTATAGGCAAATCATTGAGCAAAAGCCCACTTCGAAATTCTTTGAGCAGGCTAAGGACAGGTCTGAAGTTTTGCAGAAAGCAATTGACGATAAACAGGCGGAAAGGGGCGAATAGTTTATACCTGCCGCCCTTGTCATCTTCGGGCCTAGCTTTCCTGTCATCTTCGGGCTTGACCCGAAGATCCAGCAAAATAGCAGCAAGAAGAGATCCTCGGGCCAAGCCCGAGGATGACAGCCTGTTTTAATTGTTGGTGACACTTTATATTTTTTTTGGTGACACTTATTTAATTATTGTGACATTTTATTTAATTATTGGGATTGGTATTAATGGCGATTACAAGACCTGCCCAACAACCTTTCCCAATTCATGAAGCAACGCACTCGCAATCAAATCCCTGATCTCGCTTTTTTTATGCGCAAGATTTTCCAGATTTTTTTGGAAGAGATAAATAACAAAATCTCGTTCCGATTTTTTGTTGAGAAAAATACAGGCCAGCGGCGAAAGCGTTCCCTTGCTTGCTTGGATAATTTCAAGAGGAATAACATCTTTAACTTCAATGGCGCTTTTGAGCAGAAAATCGCGAATTTCTTTCGGCAGCGCGAGGGTTGCTTGTTCGAAGCAATTGAAAAAGACGCTTTGGGTTACGCGGATAGGACGATGGTATCTCGTGCGGTCGATCTTATTTGCTTCGATAAATGCTTGATCGGCTTCTTCAAACGAGCCCATAGCGCAATGAATTTGACCAAGTAGCCAGAAATAATCACTGGGTTCGCGAGCGTGTTCCACCTTGAGATTATCCAAAGCCTGGGCGTAATTTCCCAGTTCAAAATGAGCAGTGGCCATGGCTAAAATGGCTGCTTCATCTTTTGGGCAAAGTTTCAAAGCGATTTCAGCATGACTATAGGCTTGATTAAAATCGCCTTTTAAACGGTAACAATCAGTCAGAAGCAAAAATACATCCGCCAACAATTCTTCATCAAATTGTTCTTTGAGGAGGGTCAACGATTTGGTGCCAAATGAATCTCTGATGCTTTTGAGCAAGAGGAAGGCTTCGTCAAGATCATCAAAGCCATCAAGTAATAGTGAAGCTTTCTTGAGCAAAAGTGCTTCGTGCGCGGGATGATTTGAAAGTCCCTGATCCGCCCAAATAAGAGCTTGATCAAAGCGACCTTTCTCCTCGAAAACCTCACTGAGGAGTAAAAAAGACTCTGCCTCAGTAGGAGCATTTTTTAAAACCTCCATTGCTCGTGTGATTGCAACATCAGCTTCAGCATCAGCGTCATCAAGAATGGCATAGGCCTCATCGGCGAGCGCGCGAACTTCACTTCTTTTCAAGATTCAATCCTCTTATTTTTCGGAATTAAAAATAACTTCCCCAATCAAAGCTTCTTTGCTCGAGGCTTTTTGGCGTGCACCTTCCAAGGCTTTCATTTCTGCTTCCAGCACTGAAAAACGATAGGTCGGTTGCTCTTCTTGAAGCTCAAGATCCCCGCCCAGACGAATAATTTCTCTCACAAACTCTTTCTCATTAACCGGGGCCTTGGCTTGTTCAACCCATGCTTGTTTTAATACATCTTCTTTAATACCACGCACGCCCATCTTACTCAGAATCACACGTAAAATTCCACGTTTTCCATTTTTTACGTCGACATCTCGTTTTTTCTTGCCTCTCGCTAAAGCTCTGCCCAAGGGAATCAAGAATAGGGTGGCGGAAAAAATTAGGGGAATCCAACCGAGCAATAAGGGTGTTCCTTCGGGCGGTGGGGGCAAAGCAGCCAAAGCCTCCATGGGCATTTTGCTGGAAGCCGCCGACAGATAATATTGAAATTTTTCAATGGTCCAGCCGTTGGCTATGGCTACAGAGCTCATCACCATATTAAAGCCGTTTAAGCAAACAATCAGCATATTTGAGCCAGCGGGATTGCCGGTAAATTCAGGCAAAACTTCACGTTTTTGCCAAATTGGTGGTGGCGATCCCACAATTTCTCGCTCGGAGCTTTTTCGCATGCTGATGAATTCATAATAAATACCGCCCTGCTCGCTTACCAACACGTCCCCTTCATAATCAAGCATCAGCTTGGCCATAAATGGATCCGCCTCCTCTTTACTCAGGCCGGTTACGCGCATGACATCAAGGATACCAATGCGCCCTTTTTGTGCGCGAATTTCTTGCAAAGTAAGCTTGATGGCATCTTGGATGTCGAAGGGTTTTTCTTCCGGTCCAAAGAAAAAACGATTGACCCGCTCGTAAAAAGGCATTTTTTTTACTTTGGGGCGATAGGGATCATAAAAATCATCACGCGCCACTCGAAAAGGCGAGAAAGGATGAAAGGTCCAAAAGAGCGAATCGAGAATCAAGCGCATCAAGGTGTGCAGCATGAGAGTGCTGGAAAAACTTGAGCTCTCTTCACGGTCGTTGCTTTTTGAAGAAAAAGTAATAGCGATGAGAATCAACGCAAAAATCACCACATAGGCGACCATTACAATGCTGATCCAAGCGCGCACGACAAATTTCAAAAAACCTAAACCTGCTTTTTTAGCTTTAGCGAGAAATTGCTCAAACTTCTCTTGCTGGTGCCAAGGTTTGGTGAAACCGGTGGGAAAAGAATATAAAAGTTCACCTTCCGAAGTCACCGACAAGCCGCCCCGGTATTCGGAAATTAAATAGTTGAGACCGGACTTAGTTTCATAAAGCGACAAGCCGCTTTTGGTAGACGCATCAGCCAAAGTAAGGGGGCCCTTCACGGAGGCAAGCGAGCTAGTTAAACTCGTCAAAGTCTTTTGATCTGGAATAATACTCATGTAGGCCTTCCCCTTCGTTCGTTCTTGTTGGCTAATATGACTGAATATGATTCTATTTTATAGATGGTATTGAGCTCATTTATTTGGCTAGCCCACCCCACCATTCTAGCAGCAAGGGATCTCCTTCAGGCTAGATTGCTTGGGAAAAAAAGTGGAGCTCATCTCTTGGCCTTTTAAAAACAGCTAGTATAAGAAGGCTTAATGATATGCCGTGGTGGCGGAATGGTAGACGCAGGCGACTTAAAATCGCCCGGGTTATCCCGTGCGGGTTCGAGTCCCGCCCTCGGCATTTTGTTTTTATTCACTTCACTCTTTTAGTTACCGCTTCCAATACAGCCGCTACATGGTTTTTCACGCGTACCTTGTTCCAAAGCTTGGCAATGACACCATTCTCATCAATCAGAAAAGTACTGCGAATTACTCCGACTGAGCTTTTGCCATAGAGAACTTTATTGCCAAAAGCGCCATATTGCTGGTGCACAGCAAGATCGGGATCACTGAGGAGCAGCATCTTTAGGTTGTGGATACTTTTAAAGCGTAAATGGGAAGCCAAGGGATCTTTAGAGATGCCTACCACTGAAACCCCATGCTCTTTAAATTTTTCCATCGCGTCACTAAACTCACAAGCTTCTGTCGTGCAACCTGGGGTCAGGTCTTTCGGATAGAAAAAAATGACCAAGGGTTTTTGGCTAAATTCAGCCAGGCTATGAAGCTGACCATCATCACCATGAAGCGAAAAATTCGGGGCCTTATTTCCAGTAACCAGCACAGGGGGTTCTCCGATATTTAGGTGGCGTTATTCATCGTCCGCTCGCAATGACGATTAAAGAACGCCCGTTTAAGTTTCCGGCCACTGTTTTTATATGATGTTAAGAATTTTACGATAGGGCTTTCTTTGCTCAATAATTTTCTCGCGTTTATGAAGCAAAGTCGCTTTATCAAAAAGCCATAGGGGTTCTTTCGACAAACTTATTTCAACTTCTTGACCCAAGAGAATACGGATGGATTTATGCGGGCCATCAATAAATAATTTGCCGTTGCTCATGTTGCTGGTGATTTTTAAAGCCTCTTTGCTAATATCTCCATCGAGCAATTTTGGGATTTTTTGATCGGTCCAATAAGGTTCCCGCACGCGAAAAATTGCTCGATTGTCGTCGATAGCAAAAGCGTTAGCACCCGAAGAAAAAATTCCTCCCGTAGAACCTGCTCCTGTAGAAACCCAAATCCCACTGGAACGATGAGACTCAATGGCGCCACTATGTTCCAAATAATAACGCGACATTGCGGCCGGATTTTCGTGACAAAAAAGCACATCGTTTAAGGGGCGATAAAGTCTTAGCTTGCCATTTATGCGGATAGACAAACGCGTCACCGGCATGGGCACCATTTCGCCTTTTAAAATAGCCTCTAAAGTGGACAAAAAATTATCCGCATTAGCTGCGCACAAAGCACCTATGGAATTATTAGGATCAGAATTTACTCCTAAAACCGGTGAATCTGCACAATAGTGGCTGGTATCAAGCAAAGTGCCATCACCGCCGACACAAATAATGAAGCGATTATTTACCTCTTTAGAAGTGAGATCAGAGCGGCATAAAAGAGAATATTCTAATCGGAGATCGCGAAGAACGGATTCAATTTTGCTAATGCAAAAAAGATTATTTTCATGAGCACGAAAGAGATTTTTTATTATCGGATCGGAATGATCCTCCAATTTTTTTTGCTCTTCCTTGGTTCCATTTTCCTGAGCATACGTAAAACGTGAACGTTTATAAACAACGGTAATCTTAAGACTGCCGATATCGGAGATGAGAGGATTTTTTAACATCAACTTGACCTGTTCATCACTTTTGACACTTTAGTTAGCGAGGGAGGTAGTTTTAATTCTTTGCTCAGCTTATAAACAATCGTCAATATTGTTTTCGAAAGCAAAACTTAGACTTCCGCGGGATTTTAGGGTAGTTCTATGAAATACACAATCGGCACCGATCATAATGGAGAGGGAAAAAGCAAAGTCTTTGTGGTGGCTATTTCACTGTGTCTTCACGGAGTTATGTTTTATTTTCTCTCCCTCGTTTTAATGAATAAGCCTTTAATAAATAAAGATAAAAATAATTTATCAGTGGCAGTAAAATTTTCTTCGCCAACAAAGAAAATAGAACTTCTTCCAATAGAAAATATTAGCGCCAAAAATTTTCCAACACCAAGCTTAGAAAAAATTCCAAGTAAAAAAACCAAATTGCTCGACAAACAAAAAGTCATTTTAGCTGCGGCCGGCAACAATGGAGTTTCTTCACCTCCTTCCGAAGAAATTCTTTTGGGCAAAAAAGATGCTTTAGGAAATCACGGGATCGAGAATCGCAGTCGACCACTTTTGATCAATGCCCACGACATTAAGATTCCTTATCCCGAACAGGCCAGGGCTCGACACGTCGAAGGCATTGTAAGAATGAAACTAACCGTGGCTGAGTCGGGAAAAGTGATTGATGTTGACGTTATAAGCGGACCTGCCCACGGGCTTAGACAAGCTGCCTTGATGGTAGCGCGTAAGCTATTTTTCTTACCAGCCACCGATGAATATGGTCATGCCCAAGTTGCTCACATTGAGCATGAAGTAATTTTTCGTCTTAAAAAATCTTCTTAGATGGAAAAATCGCGGTCCATCACCGTTTTTCGATTATCAACATGGGCTCTCTCAATCGCTTTATCGCAATGAAGGCGAACCATTTCTGATAAGCGCTCCAAAACATTTGCCGACGTATTCATGCCTGATTTTGCTCGAATATAATCTTTGAGCTTTGAGGCCACAATCAAAACATCTTGGGGAATACTCTCCGATTGAGTTTTTGTGGGCGCTAAGCGCGCACTAGCAAATTTACTTGGTTCCACTTCATCCAAAATCGAAGGCGCTAGCCGTTCCTCAGCCCAGGCATCTTTATGACGAAAAATCGGCGAATGCTCATCAAAACATGGCATTGAGCAATAAGCAGTTTTTTTGCACGTTGATATCGCGCAAGCATAATATTTTTGTTTAAGATTGATGGCCTTTTTACAAGTACCGCAACGGCGCCAAATATTTTCCTGAGTCATAAATACTCCCTGCTAATGGCCTAGGAGTTAGCCGAAAATTGTGTTTTGGCAAAGGGCTCGATGCTAAATCGCAGGGCCTGCCCGGCTTGCCACTTGGATTTCACCAACAAAGCGATTAGCATGGCGGTGGAGGACAAACTATGTCACCTAAGTTCATATTCTTATCGCTCATTTTTATTTGCGCTTGTCGCCCGAGCCCATATCAAGTAAAGGCTCTAACACCCACTAAACCGCGCCAGATCGAGGCCCCAACGAATCAATCTAGAAATGATTTTGACGAGGATAAAAAAGTAAGCCTCAAAAAACGCTATCAAGAATTAAAAAGTCCTAGCTTTGCCCTGATCAACGGTTATTATCGCTTGCCCAATGCAGCTCCTTTTGGCTCGGCCACGGTGGTACGAGAATTCTCTTATGTGGCCACTATTGAAGCTTTAAAAATTGAGAGCGCTGAACAAAATTATGCCATCACGCCAATGGCGGGTGATGAAGCGATGGCACTTCATGATGGCCTCAATGCTTTGTTGAATTTAGGGGTGCATGTTAAAGAATTGTCGATGAGCGATGCAGTGGCTCTGGCCAACGCTGAAAGCAAAGCCGCTAACAATAAAAGCACCTTTATTTTTGCCAAGCACTTGCCCCCTGGTGTCGATTATTTGATATCCATCAATAAATCATCATCAGAACGAGGACCCGTTTTAGTGGGCCGCGTGGTGAGCAAAGAGGGCCGCCTGCTTGCCTTTAGGGTCCTTTATCACAGCACTCATCACCGCGATGTAAGCGCTCTGATTTTATCCTTGTTTGAAGATACGGTTAACCGAATTTAATGAATGGTGAAAGAAATGTTTAGGGAATTTTCTAAACTGTGTTTGATAGGTTTTTTGTCAGCAGGGCTCGTGTCGAGTGGGTGCACGAGTATTGCCACAATAAAAAAGCCTGATTACCAGCCCTTTTTAGCGAACAAACCGGTAAGCGATGAGACGCTGCAAAAAATAAAATCTGAAAGCCCGAAAGACGCGGTTTTTGCGGACCTCTTACAGGCCTTTGCCCTTATGCGCTCGGGCAAGATTGAAGATTTGAAAACCAGAAAAGAAATCACCAGTTTGCTTTCAGGGGCAGTAAGTTCTTTTGAAGATATGAAAGGCCCCGTCAATATCAGCAAAGCTTTCTCGGTTGACGAAGAAAAAGAATTTCGCGGAGGGCCTCATGAGCGAATGTTCGCATCGGCAATGATGGGAGTCTTTTTAATGGCCGATAATAAATGCGATCAAGCTTTACCTTATTTACGGAATGCCGAATTTTTAGATGCACGTTTCCAAAAAATGCCTTTCGGCACGGATGCGCCGCTCATTTATGCCCTCATGTATCGCTGTCTTAACCAGCAAGGAAGCGATGCAGCAGAAATAAAACGCGCAGCGGATGGCGTCTTTCGTTCGATTCGTTTTCTCACTTGGCAAGAGCCTCTCATTGAGGCCCTGGTGGATCTAGATAAAGCCGATATTCGCCCGATGGCTCTCTCAAATCGCCTTGCTTACATGATTTTCGAAGTGAGCATTTATCACTCACTGATTTCAGCGAGCAATGACCTAAGCGTCGATGCGCTGATTGATGATGCATCGCATAATGCGTCATTATTTATTTCTACGCTTGATAGCCATTTCGAAGATGAATATAAAAATAAAATGAAGCCCGCTATCAATGAATTATCGCCAATTTATGGCTTGAATAAAAAAGATGGCTTTAAATACCTTGAAAATCTTGCCTTTGAGCGAGTTTCTCTCGATGTAAAAACCATCAGCGATCACATGAAACAAGTAGTCAGCAAACTAAATTCCTTCCAAAATAAAATCAAAGATGCCACCGAGCGAAGCAAAAAACTCACTGAGCAAATATTGAAATCGGCTCGTGCCGACAAGCTCGCTTTGAATTTTTCGGGTCAAGGACCAAAGCTGGTACGCGAGGGCTCCTACAGTGAAATATCAGTGGTAAAACCGAGCCCCGATGGCAGTATTTTGCCGGTCGTGCGGGAGAAAAAAATAACGACCAATACCGCCTGCGGCTTTCATCGCACTGAACAGGGAGGCTTTTCCGTCATTATGTGCAAAGATGGCGCTCAAATAAATTCCTCGACTCACATGGAGAGTCTAAATAGCGTTGAGCTCTTAAGCTTGAGCCGAAAAGCGACCACCGCAGGGGGACGAAAATTTGACAAAATATTAAAGGGCCGCGCTCAATTTCGAGCCGCCACCGAGGATATTGCCACGGTATCCGCATGGTCGGCCTTTTTCCTCTTTTATATGGGCTCAGCTATTATGAGCGATTGCAATCGACGCGGCGGTCAGCAGTCTTGTTATGCGCCGGGCTATGCCTTGTGGGCCATCGCAGGAATAACGGTGCTCTTTTCGGGGACAGTCTGGTTGATTGGACGCTCGTCCAATCCAGCAGCGGATTCGCGCTATATCCCCGGAATGTATGAATCAACGTGGCTGGCCATTTAGGAGTTTATGATCATGACTAAAATTTTATTGACCACTGCTTTAATTTTTATTGCTTCCTGCACCTCCATCAACGAGTCAGGTCGAGCTTATTTTCGCCTTTCAAAACCCATGGCTGGCGTGGAAACGCCTGCACAAGTAATTAAACGAACAAATCAAAGACCCGAGGTCCGTAGACTCATCTATGGCCAACTTAAGCCCGCAAGGATCTTACAATGCACCATTCTTCGCAACCAACTTTATGTGGCCGCTCTAAAAGGGACTAGCGGCGATCAGGGCAAAGAAATTGCCAATGCCGCGTCATTGATGGAGAAAGCTTATCAAGAAGATGATCAGGCCTTCCTCTCAGTCTGCGACCAAATATTAAGCTCTCCTATCGGAAAAACATTTTGGGCCATTGCGGAGCAATATGTGACGGTGTCAAAATAAAGATTATGTTTATGCTTTTTCCTATCGCCGTTTCATTTTCATTGATTATATAGATGGTCTTAATAAATTTACCGAGGCAAAGCGCCGAAGCCCAGGCGGAATATAATATAATATTCAACCCGCCGAACCTGCAGGCACTTTGCCTCGGTAAATTTATTAAGACCATCTATATAATCATAGGCACTAAATATTTTTGAAATTCATGTGGAATAGGTATTAACTGGCTAACTAGACTTTTTTGCTATAATTTTTTAGTAAGCTTCAAACCCTAAGGTACAAATATGCGCTGGTATAAAAAAGCACCGAATACAGCTCTAGTCTTATCGGGCGGCGGAGCCCGGGGGGCCTATGAAGCCGGCGTCATTCGCTATATCCGAGACGAGCTCCCCCTGCGCGTACGTCCTCACGTGCGATTCGAAATTCTATGTGGCACCTCGGTGGGAGCAATCAATTGCTGTTATATGGCCGCCACCAGTCACGCACCAGAAAGTCAGGGACAAGGCTTGCTTAATCTTTGGCAAAATCTTCAAATCGATCGAGTCTATCAGCTCGGTATGCGGGAAATTCTCAACCTTCCTCGCTTTCTCCTAGGTTCTCGAGGACGAGGCGAATTGGATGACGTCATTGGCCCTGGGCGCCTGGGCGGGCTCTTTAATACATCACCTATGGAATATATGGTGAAAAACGAGATCCCCTGGTCACGCTTACATCTCAATCTGGAAGAGGGTTATTTCAAAGCACTGGCCATCAACGCTACTCATATTCGTTCAGGTCGTACGCATGTCTTTGTCGAGCGAGAAGGCGGGGGCCTACCGCCCTGGAGCACCGATCCTCAGATTGAGGCACGCGCAGTCGAGATAGGACCTAATCATGCCTTGGCTTCCGCAGCGATTCCCTGGGTCTTTCCCGCAGTATCTATCAATGGCGATATTTATAGCGATGGCAGCATCAAACTCAACACTCCGATTTCCCCCGCTCTACGCCTAGGAGCCGACCGACTTTTCGTAGTGGGACTAAAGAGCGAAGATCTAGGCGATTGGCGCGTCGAGAAGGGCGCTCACCGCATCGATACTTTTCCCTCAGCAGCTTATCTCCTTGGTAAAGTTTTGAACGCCCTATTGGTTGATAAAACTGAATACGATCTTAAAAGACTGCGGCGCTATAACGCTCTTCTCAGCGAGGGTGTCGAAGAATTCGGCGATAAATTTTCTCACCATATCGACGGTTTGATGACCAAAACGCGCGGCGCGCCCTATCGCGAAATTGATACCTTAGAAGTGAGACCAAGCGTAGATATTGCAGAAATTGCCAGCCGCCACTTACAACGTGGATCTATCGCCGCTCGCGCAGGATCTTTAGTAGGCCCACTGCTGCATCGATTGGGTGATATTGGCGTAGGACAAGCAAGTGACTTATTAAGTTATCTTCTCTTTGATCATGAGTTCGCATCGGAGTTGATCCGCTTAGGCATGCATGACGCAGATATGCATCGACAGCAGATTATTGAGTTTTTTAGTATTTAATCTACGTCCTGCTAATCAATTTGGCATTCTTGCAAAATTTTTTCTATCGTCCGCCAATCCTCTTCGCCACTTTCGATCGTCATTGCGAGCCTAGCGCGGCAATCCACGCACAGCGCCACAATGTTGATTGTCCGCCAAAAAAAAAGCGGCCCTTCGACCGCGTTTCTTTTATTAATAGCAACCCTTATCGACCTTGCGGCGTTATCAATTTAAAGCGAATACCTTTATTGGATTCAAGAACAGCACTGTTATGAACAATCATAACCGAGTGATCCAAAGTTGTTTGAACACCCACCGTAGCGGAAGCGCCCTTGTCGACAGCAGCAGTGCCAAAGTCAACATCGAGGTAATTAAACAATACATCGGAACTGTTTTCGAAGAATACCACTTCAAAGGTTCCCGCATCTTGCGAATTGTAGTGGCGAACATTTCTCCATTCGACAACAAATTCTCGGTTCGGGGCTTCACCTATGGTTTCGTAATAGAGATCGCCTTCTGAAGCAGCTGGGTTTAAGTCATCCCAATAAGGAGCGATCAATGAAATATATTTATCTACCGGCAGCGCCAAGTTGCCTAAGTCAATGGGATCGGTATTAGTAAGACTTAGGGCACCATTTGAACCGATAGTTACCAAGTCAAAAGCTTGAGTTTCGCCACCAAACTTAATGGGGAAGGGAGTATCAATGGTGGTGACCCAATCATCGCCTGCATTTAAAGCAGTGCCTTGTATATGGCGATAGTTGAATACTTCTTCATTGCTTTGAATATAGGTTCTCATGCGAGCGGGGTCATAAACATTGACTGTCACACGATCATTTTTCGGAAATAAAAACTGAAAACGTCCTGGCTCTTCAGCAGTCCATTCTCTTGTATACATTCCGTCGCTCGGAGCACTGTCAATACCAATGCCATTATCGGAAAGCGCTATTTTTTTACCACTAGGCATCAAGGGGACCACAATGTCGCCATTGGGTTCTGCGCAGTTAATATTAAGTGCCGATAGCGTAATGGTTGCGCCTACAGGAACCAGCAATCGGTCCACCGATGGACTCAAACGTCCGCTCACGATTTGATTTTCACAGCTCAGTGAACCTAAACCATTTTGATCAATCGCTCGAATACGTCGTCCGGAGATGGTGGAGTTTTCCAAACCGCTTACGGGCACACCGCCAGTCATCAACAAGTTTTTGACCTGAATATAACTTAGCGACGGATTATTTGCCTTGATCATGCCTGCCAAACCAGCTACGAAAGGAGTCGCCATTGAGGTTCCACTCATCTTTTCATAATCACTTCCTAAAACCGTACTGAGAATATCGACGCCTGGGGCTGCTACGTGCACAGTTCTTTTGCCAAAATTTGAGAACCATGCTTTTTCATCGTTATGATCAGTTGCCGCGACCGAGACAATATTGGCCAAAGGATAATCAGCTGGATAAGTATCAACCACGTCATTGTCTCGACTGTCGTTAGAAGCTGCAGCGATAAATAAAATCCCCTCATCCTGATGAGCCTTAATCGCGTCTTCCAAAGCTTGGGAAGCAGGACCGCCGCCCCATGAATTGCTGGTAGCGAAAATATCCACTGGATCTTTCGCTCTCGTCTTCAGATTTCGTAGATAATCTAGGCAGGCAATAGCACCAGAAGTGGTGCCTCCCCCATCGGCACTCAAGAACTTACAACCAATGATTTGAGCTTGTTGCATTATGCCACGACCGCCATATTTATTTTGCGATTCAGCAGCGATAACACCTGAGCAGTGACTTCCGTGGCCATGATCGTCCATTGGATCGCCTACAGCAGCAGCATCGGCGGCTCCTGATTCTTCAACCCCAGCAGCTACGGCATTAAAGCCATGAACATCATCCACGACACCATTGCCATCGTCATCGAGGCCATTGCCAGGAATTTCACCAGGGTTAACCCAAACATTGTTTTTCAAATCTGGGTGGTTATAATTAATTCCGGTATCAATCACCGCAATCACAATGTTTTTATCGCCGGTGATTTTTTCCCACATTTCGGGCGCATTGATATCAACGTCTGCTGTGCCACCTGTTTGACCGCTATTATCGAGTCCCCATTGTTCGGAAAAGCGAGGATCAATTTGATCGCCTTCGGGAGGATCTGTTGGGTCTACGGGGTCAGATGGTGGTGGCGCCATAAATGCATGCCATGTGGCATCGAGCTCAGCATAAATAACATTTTTGTCTTCGCGATAGAATTCTAAGGCGGCATTCATCGAAATACCCTTGGCAACTTCCACCAAGTCTAGATTTTCCGGAAGATCAAATGTTTTCAATACATAGGCGCCTGCCGAAAAATGCGCGGCATCCATTTCATTGAGAGATGCACTGTCTTTATAACGAACTAATAATCGACGATTTTGATTTTTTTTCTTTTTAGATTCTACCTCCGATTTTTTATACATGTACTCCGAAGCTATTGATTGCTGACCTAACACCGAAAATCCCAAGCTTAGGATAGCAAGTGCTCTGA
Source organism: uncultured Myxococcales bacterium (assembly GCA_964368985.1). Classification (GTDB taxonomy): domain Bacteria; phylum Myxococcota; class UBA727; order UBA727; family JABDBI01. Next base: position 14,970 of record CAYJDW010000012.1, read on the forward strand.
GAATTCTGATCATATGTTCGTGCCCCCCACGTTGATCGCCGCGATTCCTAATCTGCAACAAATCAGGCTCCGCAAAAAAATTGTAAATTATTTAGATAGTTGTAAGCAACAATAAATTTAAATTCGGACAACTTGGCCTTGGAACCATTCAAAAACCAAATAACTCCGATTTGTTTCCGAATTAAAAACAAGCACCATTCCGACCAAACCCAGAAAGGTTCGGCTTCATCATAAATCTCCGACCTATGATGAGATTGGTTGTAGGGAGATACGTAGATGTTTAATCAAATTGATGATTCGGATATATTTTGATGAATGCCTAAGCAGGGCAATCCATATGCTGGGCTCGCAATGAGGATTTGCGCTATTTAGGAAAGAGAGCGGCCACCATCGACAACTAAAATTTCTCCGGTCATATAACGCGTCTCAGCGAGGAAAATGACGGCATCACCGATATCGCTGAGTGAGCCAAGCGCTTGGAGAGGAATTTTTTTGATGGTTTCTTTCCGAATTTCTTCGGTATGGAAAGGTTGAAAAAGAATGGCTCCGGGTGCAACTGCGTTAACCCGAATAGCAGGAGCCAGCTCGCGGGCGAGTACTTTAGTCAAAATCGCAAGGCCTGCTTTAGCGACGGAATAATGAGAATATTTAGGATTGGGCCGATCCCACAAAGCATCGATAATATTAACCACTGAGGGATTTTGTGATTCTTTTAATCGAGGAAGCAAAGCTTGGGTAATAAAAAAAGGCGCCTCAAGATTAACTGCCTGCATTACACGGTAGGAATCTCGGCTAATATTTTGATAGGGATCTGGCTTAAACACTGATGCATTATGCACAATGACGTCGATCCTATCGGCAATTTTCTCAACTTCTCGACAAAAATTATCTTGCCCCATTTCCGTGGACAAATCAGCGCCGATGCTCGCCACTACTTGGCTCGATAATTTATTCTTCGACACCCAACGATTTAATTCCGGCAGCGATGAGTTCGCATGCAAAATCAGGTGATAGCCTTTTTCAAGCATGCTTTCAGCGATTCCACGGCCAATTCTGATTGCTGCACCGGTGATTAAAGCTATTTTCATGTATGCCTACTCACGAAAATTACCAAAACTCAACTCAAGAGGAAAATCACTTTGACGCAATAAGGCCATGGCCTCTTGCAAATCATCTTTCTTCTTGCCCGTAACTCTTACCGCTTCGCCCTGTATCGCTGGGCTAACCTTCAAACTTTTCTCATTCTTGATTATTTGAACGAGTTCCTTCGCATTTTCTTTATCGATACCTTTCTTGAGAAGTACGGTCATCTTAAAATTTGAACCGCCCGCGGCTACGGGATCTTTATTTTCCAAGAATTTCAGGGATAATTTTCTCTTCACAAATTTATCGCGTAGCACTTCCCAAACGGCCTTCACGCGGTCCTCGCTATTGGCCATCAACTCAAATCCTTCATCGGTGGTTTTTATCGTGCTCGACGTACCGCGAAAATCAAAACGTTGATTCAATTCTCTTTCTGCTTGATCAAGAGCATTTTTAACTTCGTGTGCATCGGCCTCAGACAATATATCAAATGATGGCATAATCTCTCCTCATTAAGCTAAATAAATAAACGGCTAAGATTGCTCCCGATATCGGAGCGGTTTTGCCTACCAGCAAAGTCAATTTGCTTCACTGCTTGGTATACTTCCCGACGCGCTTGTTCAAGGGTAGTGCTTCGGCTAACCACCGTTAACACCCGTCCGCTTCCAGCATGCAAAAGGCCTTCACGATGAGTCGTGCTCGCAAAAAATATTTGAGTCTGAGGGGGCAGGGTGGCCGGAAAACTTATTTCATAACTAGAAGAAGAGGGCGCAGGGTAATTCTCACTTGCCAAAACCACCGCAACAGCATGGTCAGAGAAGGAAAGTTTTTTCTGCCAATCTGCGAAATTAATGGACTCGTCTTGGGCTATTTGGCTCAAAAGGGGGTAAATATCAGCATTTAATGCCATCATGAGCGCTTGTGTTTCTGGATCCCCAAAACGGACATTAAACTCGAGCACATTAATACGACCATCGACCAACATCAAACCAGCATAGAGCAAACCTTTAAAACGGCGATTTTCTAAGGACATTTGTCTAAGGATGGGCAAAAAAACTTCGGTCCTCACCTTTTCTAGGAACTTGTCTCTTTCTTGTTGATTGATTCCCAAAAAAGCCACCGCGCCCATACCGCCGGTATTCGGACCCACATCCCCATCCTTCAAACGTTTATAATCTTGAAGCGGACCAAAGAGTGCAACATCCTCGCCATTGGTCACGCCGAAAACTGATACCTCTTGGCCATCCAAAAATTCTTCAATGATAAAATCGTTTTTCTTTACACCAAGATGGTTGAATCCACCGTCGTCAAAAAGATAATTTAGGTGATTCATGGCCTGCTGTTTGTGAGGAGCGATCGATACACCCTTGCCCGCGCAAAGCCCGTCAGCTTTTATGACAAATTTCGCTTCTTGACGCGAGCTTAGCCACGAAATGGCGCTGCTTTTATTGTCGAATCGCTTAAAATCAGCACTTTTGACGCTAGCTCTTAAACACAGATCCTTCATGAAAATCTTGCTCGATTCCAGCTCTGCCGCTTTTTTACTCGGACCAAAAGTAGTAATCCCATCTTCTACGAGAACATCCACCACTCCTAAATCCAACCAAGACTCAGGCCCCACCACGACCAAATCAGGTTTAATGCGCCGGACTTGCTCTACCAAACTCCCAATGCTCGGGCCCACTGGCACACTTTCGAATTCTCGAGCGATGCCGGCATTGGAGCCAAGCACCATCACTTGCCGATGGGGATCCTTAGAGCCATCTTCAGTTCTTTCAAGCCGATAAGCCAGAGCATGCTCGCGCGCCCCCTGACCCACCACTAAAATTCTTGTGCCCATGGGCCCCTCTCTTTTTTTGAGCGTTATCGCGAGCGTAGCGCGGCAATGATGCTAGAGCTCGACTTGAGCAGCGCTCAAAATGGATTTAATTTTCAGCAGAAGACTGGCAGGGCTAAATGGTTTTGGCAAGATTTGTGGTCCCTCATCATCGGCCAAGCCCGACATAAAAAGCACTTGGATATTCGGATCGATGCCACAAACTTCCTCAGCCAATTGATGTCCTTTCATGTGCGGCATGATCATGTCGGAGAGGAGCAAATCAATTTTCGTGGGCAGATTTTTGACCATTTCAAGAGCCTGCTTCGGGTCTCTTGTATCCAAAACTTCATAACCACCCTTTTTTAAAATGGCACAGGCAAGCATCCGCACGCTATCGTCGTCTTCCACCACTAAAATACGCCCTTGGCCTTTTACCAGGTCTTTTTGCGCCGTCAGAGGCTCCGACAAGGGAACGATTTTTTCCTCACAAAAGGGAAAATATAGTTGAAAACAACTTCCCTCCC
>CAYJDW010000012.1:18405-39258 GCA_964368985.1 uncultured Myxococcales bacterium
CTTAAAACCTCGATATGTCCATTATTTTGCTTCACAATATTGAATACATTGGATAAGCCCAAACCCGTGCCTTTTCCGATTTCTTTGGTGGTAAAGAAAGGCTCAAAAATACGATTTCTAATTTCGGGCGGCATGCCTGAGCCATTATCGGTCATCGACAATAATACATAATTTCCACTAGTTAACTCAGCTTTAAGGAAATTCTCGTAGAGAAAAACATTTTTTGTTTCAATAATAAGCTTTCCCCCGCGTGGCATCGCATCGCGGGCATTGAGGGCGAGATTCATAACTATTTGTTCGATTTGTCCTGGGGCCGCCTTGATAGGTCCTAAATCCTTTTGGTAGATACCAATCAGCTCAATATCCCCACCTAAAATGCATCGAAGCAATTTTTCGATATTATTAATCACATTATTTAAGGCCACTATTTTTGTCTCAACAACTTGGCCGCGACTGAAAGCGAGGAGTTGTTGAGCAAGTGAAGCCGCACGTTTGGAGCACTCCACCATTGGCTCGATGCGTGCTTTAAGCTCACTGCCCGGTTCCAGATCGTCTAAAACCATTTGGCCATAGCCGAGGATTACCGTCAAAAGATTATTAAAATCATGAGCGATTCCCCCGGTCATTTGTCCCACACTTGCCATCTTTTGAGATTGACTAAGTTGATCTTTTTTAGAGGGCACCCGGGCGGCCTTAATACTATTTTCATGAATAGTTTGTGTCGCCAAAAGACACTCATCTAAGACAGCAATTTTAATTTCGGGGTCGGACGAAGCCCTTGGCCGAGATGATTTTTTTACAAGGGCACTCACTTCACGTGCCTGGGGACTCATCGAAGGCCTAGCTTTGTCTGTCATGAGGTTCACCAAAGATTTAATTCAACTATAGCACACTGTTAATAAATACTTACTTTCCTCCTCAATGAGACCTTAAAAAGTCCTTGAGAATGAAAATGAGTTGCATTAAAAAAATATAATAAAAACAAATATTTATAAGATAATTTTATTGATTATTGATCGATTTACATTGTAAATTTGACTCATGAAAAGAAACTTTTTTCCAGGGGGGAAAAATGATCTCAACCAAAAATTTATTGTTAGCAACCGCGGTAATTTTAAGCACCAGTACAACTTTTGCGCGTAGCGAAGAAGTTCATATCGAATCAGAAAGTGTGCATGTTCCGAAGGGCTTTGATTCAAACGACAATGTGGAAGTCGTTCTTACCGGTGTACTTCCAAGCACATGCTATCGCCGGCCTTTTGGTGAAGCTAAAGTTTTGGGTAATCAAGTAAGTATTGATATTAAAGCCACCAAGCTCGATGATAAAGAATCCATTTGCATCATGGCCTTGGTGCCCTACATGATTTCGGTACAGCTCGGACAACTCCGCGAAGGAAGCTATCAGATCGCGGTTAATCCTGGCACCGCTCAGGAAAAGGACAGCACCATTTTGGTGGAACGCCCAAACTCCAACAGTATCGATAATTTTACCTACGCCAACGTCACTTCCGTGAAAAAAATTCGTGGCACCAACATTATTACTTTGGAAGGCGTTCATCCAAGCAGCTGCATGGAGCTTGAAAGAGTAGATATCACCGCGAACGGCGATACTTTTGCTATCTTGCCAATTATTAAACAAGTTAAACCTATTTGCGACACCATGATCCAGCCTTTTTCTTATAACGTTGAGCTCCCTGCTAATCTCCAAAAGGATATTTTAGTGCACGTAAGAAAAATTGATGGAAATGCGACCAATTTCATATTGAAGAAATAGTTCTTTTAAATAAGAACATTCTGGCGCGAATGCCGGCCTTGTGCCGGCATTCGCTTTTGCTATACAAAATTAAGAACCATTTTTATATAAAATAAAACCCAAAATAACCCTTAAAATACAGCAGATATTAAGACATTGACAGATAGTTCTGTGGCTATATCATTTTAATGAAGACTTGGGAGTTGAGCGCCTGAGTTATTGTTAACAATGGAAAATCTATGCGAAAAAATCGATTACTATCGCACAATGTTCTTACGGTCCTCGCCCTCGTAGCGGGTTTGATCACGGCCTTGCTTAATAATCAAGCGCTTTTTAATTGTGCTGAAGTTGTCGCTGAGATTTCCATTCGCATTATGAAGCTTATCGCTGTGCCGCTGTTGTTTTTGTCGATTGTGGCCTCCGCCTCTCATTTCAAAAACTTTGGGGAAATTAAGCGTTTAGGGCAAAAAATTGTCAAATATACCTTGCTCACCACCCTGCTTGCAGCGCTGGTGGCTGAGTCTTTGTATTGGTTGGTGGGACCCTATTTATTCACGCCTGAGCATTTAGATTTGGCAGAAGGTACTGATAAACCAGGGCTTTTGAAAGCGCTTATCAATATGATTCCCGATAATCTCTTGCGTGCTTTTTTGGAAAACAATGTCCTAGGTCTCGTGATTGTGGCGATTTGCTTGGCCTTGGCCTTGCTGACTATCAAGCCTCAGGAAAAGGAAATAGTTTTTAGTTTCTTTAGTGGCTTGTTAAATGCCCTCATGCGCATTGTGCATATTGCGCTCAAATTTTTGCCGATTTCGGTTTGGGCTTTTGTCACTATTCTCGCGTCTCAAATTCTTGGTGAAGATACCAGTTCCATCAATGTAGTAGGCGGACTCATCGTTACCGTTTTTGCTGCCAACTTAATTCAAGGCGTCGTGGTATTGCCAATTTTGCTAAAGCTTAAAGGAATCAGACCTTGGCAACTTGCGGTGCAGGTAAAAGAGGCATTATTCATGGCTTTTTTCACGCGCTCTTCTACTGCCACTTTGCCTCTCACGCTTGAACACTCCATTCGTGACGCTAAAATCAGCGAGGACGTGGCTCGCCTTAGCTTGCCTCTATGCGCCACCATCAACATGAATGGTTGCGCGCAATTTATTCTTCTCACCATCTATTTCGTGTCGGCTTTCACCGGACACCCTTTGGCCTGGTGGGAACATGTGGGCATGATATTAGTGAGTGTAATCGCGGCCGTTGGTAACGCTGGGGTACCCATGGGATGTTTTTTCTTAGCTAGCTCTATTTTGGCTTCAAAAAATATCCCCTTGCATTTAATGGGCAGCATTTTACCGCTTTATACTTTTGTTGACATGCTTGAAACTTCTTTGAATGTTTGGTCAGATGTGAGCGTTGCTAAAATTGTAGACGACGAAATTAAAGCCGAAAAATAGGAATCCTATGGACCGCTTCCTAAACTCTTCTGCTCAAGAATTGCTTTTTCTCGAAACTGTCTCTTGGGCGATGATTTTTTTAGCTCCCCTCATCTTTTTTATATTATGCTATCAAACCGCGCCCTATGGCCGTTATGCGAAACATGCCTCCAAATGGTGGGGGCCCGATGTTCCCGCTAAACTTGCGTGGGTGGTGCAAGAGTTGCCAAGTTTTTTATGGCCGCTTTATTTTTTGATAGTTAAACCACCCGAATCACCCATCGCTACCTCTCTCTTGCTGTGTTTTTTGGCTCACTATTTTCATCGGATTTTTATTTTTTCTTTGCGCATACGTAGCAAAAATCCCACCAAAATGGTGCCTTTTCTCATGGCTTTCTGCTTTTGCTTCCTAAACGGGTATCTGCAGTCCACTTACCTCGTTAAATATTTTAGCTTTGAGCTCTCTTCCGCTTCACTCCTCATCCATCTTTTCGGGATGCTAATTTTTTTCCTCGGCATGGCTATCAATATTCATTCAGACACCATCTTACGAAAGCTGAGACGACCCGGAGAAAGCTCTCATAAAATTCCTCGAGGAGGGCTTTTTGAGAAGGTTTCCGGAGCAAATTTTTTCGGCGAAATCGTCGAGTGGTGGGGTTTTGCCATAATGTCTGGTTTTTCATTACCAGCAATCGCTTTTGCTTGTTTTACTTTTGCAAACATTGGAGCGCGAGGCATGCAGCATCATCGCTATTATTTGGCCCAGTTCCCAGACTATCCAAAAAATCGCAGAGCGGTGATTCCTTATATTTGGTAAGGATAACTCTTATTTTTCAATAATCCCTTTCGGAATTTGGCCATCTTTATGCAAATGATTTACTGAAGCCTGCGCAACCGGATAAATTACCAGTTCGGAAATATTGATGTGCGCTGGCCTGGTAACGCAATAAAGCACAGCATCGGCAATATCATCCGCCACGAGAGGCTTAAAGCCTTCGTACAATTTGTCGCCCATTTCGGCACTATTCCATCGCACAGCACTGAACTCAGTATGAGCGGCACCTGGATCCACTTCACTCACGCGGATCGCTTTGCCTAATAAATCGAGCCGCAGAGATTTGCTAATGGCGCGCACGGCATGCTTTGTAGCGCTATAAATATTGCCCGCTGGATAGCATTCATGGCCCGCAACTGAACCAATGTTCACGATATGGCCTCGATTTCTTTCAAACATGCCAGGCAAAATGGCGTGAGTAACGTAGAGAAGACCAACCACATTGGTTTGAATCATCGTTTCCCAGTTTTCGATTTTGGCGTCTTGCATGCGATCGGTACCACGGGCAAGCCCGGCATTGTTCACTAAAATATCGATTTCTTGCCAAGATTTATCGAGATTTTCTATGGATTTTTTTACCTGAATTTTATCTTGCACATCGAGCTTAAGAGTCAGTATTTCAACGCCAAATTTGGTTTTAAGTTCATGAGCCAGCGAGTCTAAGCGATCGATGCGGCGGGCAGCGAGAATAAGGCGGGCGCCAAAGCTTGCGAATTGTTCAGCACAGGATTTCCCAAAACCACTTGATGCACCGGTGATAAAAACGATTTTATTTTTTAGCGATATCATACCAACTGCTCCTGCACTTATTTGGAGAAATCTATAAAACTTAAAACAATTTTGTCGAGTAACGCTCTGTCAAAATGCGAAAATAATGACTAAAAAATATCGTGCATATTTATGCCAAATGGTCTTGTTAGTTTCTAAGAACAAAAATTGTCACAAATTAGTTCATCGTGAACCCAGATGGACAGTTTAATAACCGATATGAGGAAATGGCATGATAATTTCTCCTTTCATTGTGGTGTTTCTCTGCGTGCTGGCGGCCATTTGTTACGCCGTTTTTATGATTCGATCCGTGATGGCGCATGGTACGGGCACCGCAGCCATGCAGGAAATTGCCGCCGCTATTCAGGAAGGCGCTTCGGCCTATCTGAATCGCCAATATAAAGTGATCTTTCTCATTGGTATTGTTATTGCCGTTGGATTGACGCTTCTGCTCGGCATTCATGTGGGCACGGGCTTTGTGGTGGGCGCTGTTTTATCGGGACTGGCGGGCTATGTTGGCATGAACGTTTCAGTTCGCGCAAATGTGCGTACGGCTCAAGCAGCACAGCACAGCCTCAAAAAGGCTCTCCGAGTATCCTTTGATGCAGGCGCCATCACCGGCTTGTTAGTAGTGGCCTTGGGCCTTTTGAGCGTCGCAGGATATTTTTATTATTTGCGTGCCATTGACCTCGACACGAGAGCCCAACTTGAAGCCCTAGTTTCCTTATCTTTTGGTGCTTCTTTGATCTCCATATTTGCTCGCTTAGGCGGCGGCATTTTCACCAAAGGCGCTGACGTTGGTGCTGATATGGTGGGCAAAGTGGAAGCTGGCATCCCTGAGGATGATCCAAGAAATCCTGCCGTCATCGCCGATAACGTGGGCGACAACGTTGGCGATTGCGCCGGCATGGCAGCTGACTTATTTGAAACTTATGTGGTGACCTTGGTGGGCTCCATGCTCCTCGCCGGTATTTATTTCGTCGGTGAAGATCTCGAAAAAATGCTCATGTTTCCCATGCTCATCGCAGGCGTATGCGTAATCGCCTCAATTATCGGCAGCTTCTTCGTGCGACTGGGCACTTCCCAAAGCGTATTAGGAGCTCTTTATAAAGGCTTTCTCACCACTCTGGTACTTTCGGCTGGAGCAGTATTTTACCTTTGCTATTCGTGGATCGGCTTTGAGCGCACTTTTACCAGCTCGCAAGGGATTTTTTCGGGCCAAGATCTTTTTAGCTGCGCCCTCATCGGCCTCGCCGTAACTGGTCTGCTTATGAAAATCACTGAATATTACACGATGACCAATTATCGCCCCGTTAAAAGCATTGCGCTGTCTTCTGTTTCTGGCCACGGAACCAATATTATTCAAGGCATCGCGGTTTCCATGGAAGCGACAGCTCTGCCCGTGATCGTCATTAGCGCGGGCATCCTGATGTCTTACCACGCGGCTGGGCTTTTTGGTATTGCCATTGCAGCTACCACAATGCTTGCTGTGGCCGGCATGGTGGTTGCTCTCGATGCTTTTGGTCCAGTAACGGATAATGCTGGCGGCATCGCACAAATGGCCGATCTTTCCCACGAAGTGCGGAAAATCACCGACACTCTCGATGCAGTCGGAAACACCACCAAAGCTGTCACCAAAGGCTATGCCATTGGCTCTGCTGGCTTTGCCGCCCTCGTGTTATTCACCGCTTTTCTGGCTGACCTCAACCATTATTTCCCCGACATCAACGTGACTTTTTCCCTGGCAGATCCTTATGTGATGACAGGCCTCTTTGTCGGTGGCCTTTTGCCCTATTTATTCGGGGCCATGAGCATGATGGCGGTAGGGCGAGCAGCACAATCGGTAGTATTTGAAGTGCGTCGCCAGTTTAAGGAAAACCCCGGTTTAAAACAGGGTATCGGCAAAGCTGACCATAAAAGAGCAGTGGATATTCTCACCAAGAATGCCATTCGAGAAATGATCCTGCCGTCGCTATTACCCGTAGTGGCACCTGTTCTCACCTATTTCATTATTTATTTCTTAGTGGGTCAGGCTGAAGCTTTCATCGTCCTCGGCTCCACGCTCCTTGGTCTCGTTATTACCGGCCTCTTCGTCGGTCTCTCCATGACCTCCGGCGGCGGCGCATGGGATAACGCCAAAAAACATATCGAAGACGGCTTCTTCGGTGGCAAAGGTTCCGAAGCCCACAAAGCTGCAATCACCGGCGATACGGTTGGCGATCCTTACAAAGACACGGCGGGTCCTGCTATCAATCCGATGATCAAGATTGCTAATATTGTGGCGATTTTGTTGTTGGCGACCCTGGCGCATTTTCGATAATTTCAACAGATCCAAGCATGTAACACGCTCCCTCGCCCGTTTGCAGGAGAGGGCCAGGGGAGGGTGGAGAAACGCAAACCTAAATGCATGAAGAATATTTTTCTCAGCCCAGAGATTCTATTCATGAAATTTTTTGCAATTTTAACTTGGATATTTTTGTATCTCCACCCTCTCCCTAGCCTCTCCCGCAAGCGGGCGAGGAGTGGTTGTGCTTGAAATTTGGGTATTGCTTATCGCAGGATGCTTTGGGCACTGAGCAAAACCCCTAAATTCACAGGAACTTTGCCCAAAATTTCTTAGCCAAAAGGCAGGCCCTTGTCTGGCTTGGCTAAAGTGCCTAGGTTAGGACCTACGTTGGCCCTTATTAATTAATTTAGGCGAGTTTTATGGCAAAAACGGATTATTACGAAATATTAGGCGTGTCGCGGGATGCGACGGAAAGCGAACTTAAAAGCGCGTATCGAAAACTCGCTCATCAATATCACCCCGACAAAAACCCTGGCAATAAAGAAGCGGAAGAGAAATTTAAGAGTGCTTCGGTTGCTTATGGCGTGCTCAGTGACGCGGAAAAACGCGCTCAATATGATCGTTTTGGTCATGCGGGCATGGGCCAAGGGGGAGAAGATTTCTCGGGCGGCGTCAATATTCAGGATATTTTTGGCGATATTTTTGGGGATTTTTTCGGCGGCGGAAACGGCGGCGGGCGAAAGCGCACGCGGGCGGAACGTGGCTCGGACTTGCGCTACCATTTAAATATTAAATTTGAGGAAGCGGCTTTTGGGGTTGAGAAAGAAATCAGCATCAAGCGTAAAGAAGCTTGTGGCACCTGCAGTGGATCAGGGGCAAAACCTGGCACCAAACGGGAAACTTGTCACTCCTGCCATGGCGCAGGTGAAATTCGCATGCAAAAAGGCTTTTTTGCTATTTCCCAAAGCTGCCCCACTTGTAATGGCCAAGGCTCGCGCGTGAGCGATCCATGCACCGCATGCAAGGGTGCTGGCCGTCAATCGGTGGTGCGAAAGCTCAACGTTAAGGTACCCGCGGGCATCGAAGAAGGGGTTCAGCTGCGTTATGTTGGCGAAGGCGAAGGCGGCGTGCAGGGAGGGCCGCGAGGCGATCTTTATGTGGCGGTAGTGGTTGACCCTCATCCGATTTTTGAGCGGGATGGCGTTAATGTCCTCTGCGAAGTGCCTATTTCCTTTGTTGCTGCTACCCTAGGTGCTAAAATTGACGTGCCCACTCTTGATGGTAAAGTGGCCATGAATATTCCAGCGGGCACCCAATCAGGCTCAGTTTTTAGATTAAAGGAAAAGGGCATTGTACGAATGCGCGGCGACCATAATAACAAGCGCGGCGATCAATTAGTCAAAGTCAAGGTAGAGGTTCCGAAGAAACTGACTAATCGGCAGAAGGAATTATTGAAAGAATTTTCTGATCTTTCACAGGAAGAGACCCACCCTGAACACAAGGGTTTTTTTGAAAAAGTACGCGAGCTATTTGGATAACAGGCAAAGAGAATGGAAGAAAAAAAATTGACCGAAAGCAGCGATGATGTCGCTGCCACCCCAACCATTAAAACCACTGCAGTGGATACCGGCCGACGCATCGATGTCAGCGGCGCCCAGGCCCGTCCTGCGGTGATTAGACGTCCTCGTGAAGAGGGTGAAAGACGCAGCTTTGAGCGACGTCCTAAGCCTGCTCCCAAAGCGGCCAGTGTTCCAGAAAGTGAGCACATTGAAAGGGCCGAGGAAGAAGCTCGGCCTTCAATTCCTGCCCCGGTGCCAGCAGCGCCGGCTATGACTGAAAGACCTGCCCCCATGTATGTGGAGCCCACCGAATTTGACGACAGCGGTGATTTCGCAGCGATGCTCGCTGAAAGCGAAGATTCAAAAAATCTCTCGGTAAAAATGGGCGATAAAGTAAAGGGCAAAATTATTCATATTGGCAAGGACCATGCTTTCGTGGCTCTTGATGCCAAACTAGAAGTGGCCATTTCCACTTTGGAACTCATGGACCAAGATGGCCAGCTAAAATATCACATGGGCGATACCATTTCAGCTTATGTGAGCTCGGTTACTGGCGGCATCACTATTTCTAACAACATGTCCCAATCTGGCCTTGATGATTCCATGCTGCAAGAAGCAATGGCAAAGCAAGTTCCGGTGGAAGGCAAAATTACCGCGGTGAATAAGGGCGGTTTTGATGTCCAGATCTCCGGCAAGCGCGCCTTTTGTCCAGTGGGCCAAATTGAACTCAGATTTGTTGAGGATACCGCAAGTTTTGTCGGTCGCAGCATGTCCTTTTTGATTCAACGCATTGAAGAAGGCGGTCGTAATATTGTGGTTTCTCGTCGAGCATTGCTTGAGCGAGAACGAAAAGATCAGGCTTTGGAAACCATCCAAGGGATCGAAGTAGCTAAGAAATACGACGCTGTCATCACGCGCGTCACGGATTTCGGTGCTTTTGCCGATATCGGTGGTCTTGAAGGCTTGATTCCCCGTTCGGAAATATCTCACGGACGCATTGAACGCGTGTCTGATGTGTTGTCGTCGAACGATCGGGTTCAGGTGGTAGTTTTAAGTTTTGAGCTCAATAAAGACGATCCCGCTAAATCACGCTTATCATTTTCTTTGAAGAAAACCAAAGACGATCCTTACATGCTGCATTGGAGCAAGATCACCGAGGGAGCTACCTTGGAAGGCCGGGTGGTTCGTCTCGAAAGCTTTGGTGCTTTTGTTGAGCTCTTTGCTGGCATCGATGGTTTGATCCATATTTCGGAGTTGTCGGAAAATCGCGTAGCTCATCCCAAAGAAATATTGAATATCGGCGATCCGGTGAGCGTGCGGGTATTGAGCGTCAATAACGAAGATAAGCGCATTGGCCTGTCACTACGCGAATCAGTAAGTCGCAAGAAAAGCAGCGATGCGGCCCCTACCGTCAAAGTTGAGCGCGGACAAAAAGCCTCAGGCGTGATTTCGCGCATCGAGCGTTATGGCGTATTTGTTGAGCTCGGTAACGGCGCCACTGCGCTTTTGCCGCAATCGGAAACCGGATTGCCTAAAAATGCTGATTTGTCGAGGGCATTCAATATCGGCGATACGATTGAAGTGGCGGTTATCGATGTGGATATGCAAAACCGCATTCGGGTTTCGAGCCTGGCCCGTCAGCAAATGGAAGAGCGGGATAGTTATTTGCAATTTACCAATAAAGAAAAAGAACGCGCCGGTGGCTTTGGGACTTTTGCTGATTTGTTGAAGAAGCGTTAAGCCCACCTTTCCTCGTTATTAGGAGCGGAGCGCGGCAATCCAGGGAAGAGGCATCAGACTGGATTACCGCGCTCTGCTCGCAATGACGAATGGCTGATTTATTTCCCCCGGAGCCCTTATCATGTTACCAGGCTTTCTCCACTTTGACCTTCGCCGCGGATGCACCGCGGATATGCTGGTTTCATCTATGGCTGCGCTCCTCGGGGATACCGATGGGATAAATGGAACTTTCAAGGCTTTAGGCCTGCCTGAAATCAGCGCTCTCGTCGTGAAAGATTCCATCAGTGGTTTAAAGGGCCAAGTGGTGCAGTTCTACGTGAATGGCCAATTATTAAAACGCGGGAATGGGCCAAGAAAAATCACGCCGCTCATGAATGAAAAGCTGAGGCCGCGATGGCATTTTGATGAAGCCCCAGAAAATTACGATAGAAAAGAAATCTCTTATTCAGGCAATCCTTTTTTGCAGGATTGTTTAAATGGCGTTCATATCAGTCTTAAAAAACTTAGCGAACCCTTTTTAAATCCTAAAATAAAACCTGAAGTCTCGGCGCTCGCCATAAAAATTCTAGAAAATCTCAATTGTGACCAATTTATTGAGCAAAAACTCTCGGGAGAAGATGCTTTATGGCTTTTTTGCCATCTGGCAGGCTTAGTCTCTGAAATTAATAGTTTGGATCCTAAATTTATCAGCGCCACCCGCATTCATATTTTTTCTCAGGCACCTACTCCTAAATTGCCCCCCACCTTGGATCTGTCCCACCCCGTGTGGCTTCGCCAAGTCATGTACCAGCTCCCCACTAACGAGATGAATGAAATAGTTTATGCCGATGTTTTGGCCCTGGCTTTTATCAAAACTTTGGCTGGACATTTTGGCCCTCGCGGAGAGAGTACGATTTTACAGGTGGGCATTGGTTTATCTCCCACTATCGATCACTTGGCTTATCATTTTATTGAAGCCTTGTGGTGCGAGGCGAGTCTGCCATCGAGCATAAATGAGATCGGCCCCAGTAATCGCCCACGCTTTGCTTCCTTATTTGAAGCCACAGGCACGGTTTTGGCCACGACCGATATGGCTGCGCTCATCACGATGATGTCGCTTCATGGCGCAAAATCCTTGAGCTATGTGCTGGTGCAAAGCGAAAAAAATAGCAGCGCTTATTTGGTGCGTTTCGTGGTCAACGATGAATATAAACGCGAAGCCATCGAAGCTTTTTTAATCAAAGGCAATGCAAAAGATTTATCATTGAGCACGGTTGAGCATCAAGAACTGAATAAACGCATCGTCAATGTGCCGCTTGGGAGTGGTAATAAAACTAGTTCAGCGCGTTTTTATGAATATATCTATTTAGATAAAACGGTGCGTGTAGAACCCCTGAAAGAAGACCTTGACAACTATGTAAAAAGTACCGATTACAGCATCGA
This sequence comes from uncultured Myxococcales bacterium, assembly GCA_964368985.1. GTDB lineage: Bacteria > Myxococcota > UBA727 > UBA727 > JABDBI01. The sequence continues at coordinate 30,197 of CAYJDW010000012.1, forward strand.
TGTAGCGCGAGGCGATTTATTAATGGCTTGGAAAAAATGGCGAGCGCAAAGGGTGAACGAATAAATCATGACTAAACTCAGCGTCAACGTTAATAAAATTGCCACTCTTAGAAATGCACGCGGCGGTGATAGTCCCAATGTGTTAAAAATGGCTCTCTTAATCGAGAGTTTAGGGGCAGACGGTATTACCGTTCACCCGCGGCCCGATGAGCGTCACATAAAAAAGTCTGATGTACGCGCTCTTAAAGATAAACTTAGCGTTGAATTCAACATCGAAGGCTATCCGTCGCCAGATTTCATCGCGTTGATTCATGAGATAAAGCCTGAGCAAGTTACCCTCGTGCCTGATCCTCCCCATGTAATAACCTCAAATGCCGGTTTTAAACTCACCACCGATTTTTCCTTAGTTAAAAAAGCCATCTCAGAACTAAAACCAAGCGGCACGCGCATTTCTATTTTCATCGACCCTGCGGATTTTTTGGACCGTGATATCGCTATAATAAAGGACACTGGCGCAGATCGCATTGAGCTTTATACGGAGCGTTTTGCTACTCATGCCAACGATTCCAGAATTTTACTTCAATACGCGGATGTGGCTGCTCGCGTAAAATCCCTCGGCCTAGGCATTAATGCCGGCCATGATCTTTCTCTCGATAATTTAGAAATTTTTTTGGCCGCAATTCCTTTTGTCGACGAAGTTTCCATCGGTCACGCTTTAATTTCGGATGCGTTAATTTTAGGCATGCCCGAAACCATAACTCGCTATTTAGCCCTGGTTCACAAGCCGCGCCGCTAGCGTGTGTATGCGTTCGCGAAGCCAATAAATACCGGCGGGGTTAAGACTTTTATGCACGCGATTGGTCAATAAAACCACCATCAGGCCTTGCCGATGATTGCTCCAGGGATCCACCCACAACGATGTACCGGTAAAACCAAAATGACCAAAAGCTGCGGGCGAGAAGACACGCGTGCTGCCTCTCAGATTGGCTATATCAAAAGCCAAATGCTTGCGCTCAAATTTGGCAATAATAGCCTCGATATTGCCCCGCGGATTTTGATAGCAACGAAGAAAAAACTGCGCATAGTTGCTGACGCTCATTAGGTTTCCAAACAAACCCGCGTGAGCAGCAATTCCGCCAAGATAATAACAATTACGATCGTTGACCTCGCCCAAGCGCTGTTCGGTTGGCGCAACATCTATTATCGAATTTACGTGTCCCGATGGACAATAGGTCAAGGGCACATCAAGCAAAGCTAGCTCTTTCCACGTCTCCAAAAAAATTTGATGAAGAGGCTTTTTGAGGCGTTCTTCGAGGAGAAAACCGAGGGCCAAAAAATTTAAATCTGAATAGAGACGCTTCTGCCCCGCTTTCGCTACGGGTTGTTGTTTAAACAGCTCATGAAAGATTATTTTTTGATTGGCAAAAAAATCCTTATCGCTTATGCCTGCGCTCTCATAAAATTTCACGTGAGCTAAAAGCCCTGAAGTATGAGCTAGCAGATGTTCTACGCTAATTTCAGGCCAACCCCTAAAAGGCTTTTCCTCTAAAGTTATTTTTCCTAAGGCAATGGCACGCGCGATAGCTGGTGCCGTACCTAAAATTTTAGTCAACGAAGCTAAGTCGTAAAGAGTATTGTCATCGGTCTTTATGTTTTTAGCGACTAATCCTTTGTGAAAAGTTAGCGATTCACTACCCGTGCTCACCCACAAGGAAATAGATGAAGCAAGCTGTGCATCGATGGCTTGATTAAGCACGTGTTCGAACTGGATTTTGATCATGGCGTTTCAATCGCTGTGTGATCGTGCTGTTCAAGATAGCTCAGCGTAAAAATATTTTCGTCCACCCGAGCAATACCGACTTTGGCACCAAATAAGAGAGGCCAATTCGGTTTCTCGTGGCCAAAAACCGGCCAATCAAACAAAGGGATTCCTAGCTCTTCAGCCAAAGGCAGCAAGGTCTTCTCAATAATAACTGCACGGTCTTGATTAAATTGCCCCACGATTAAGGCTTTCAATCCAAATAAAGCACCAGCATTTTTTAGTTGCATGAGAGCGCGATAGACTCTGTATTGAGGCTCATTAATCTCTTCAATAGCCAGGATCTTTCTCTGTAAAAATTGAGGATCAAAGCTGCCCACCAAGGATTGTAGCGAGATGAGATTCATCACCAAAAGCTCACCGCTAATGTTGTCAAATAAACAATTGTTAAGACTTTTAAGCGGCGGATAGGCTAGTTGTTGCGCTTTTTTATCGATCAGAAGTTTCACCTGCTCGAGATTTGCTCGCTCGGGGTCACGTAAATCAAAAAATATCGGGCCATGAATACCGATGCGCCCTGCTCGATAAAAGCGCAAAAAATGTAAAATCGTCCCATCGGAATAGCCTACCAAAGGCGCACCAGTAGGCGCTACTTCTAAATAATCATGCCACAGATCAATCGCGCCACAGCCGCCCCTGGTGCACCAAATGGCATCGGTTTCGATTTGTTCGGCTTTTTTTAGTTCACTCAAGCGCTCTTGTTTGGAACCGTTTATAAATTCTGGCTGCCCCAAGCGCGGTTCGCTCAGCAGCAAGATTTCAATGCCAAGTTCTTGGGCCCTCCTCAGCGATTCCTCGAGGAGGTCGTCGTCAAAAGTGCCACTCGGCGAAACGAGAGCGATCTTTAGCAGGGCTATTTTTAGATTGATCATGACTAAGCCTTATTTTTTGCGCGGCATCTCGTAAATGCCCCTATTATGGTCACGATGAATTTCGCTCCCGCGATATAAGTTTCATCCACCTCAAAAACAAATAATCTCATGGGCCCAGACGTTAAGAAAAGCCAGCAAATTTTAAACTACCAAGAAGGTAAAAAAACGTGAGCCTCATAATGCCCCTATTTAATGGCCAAAAAACCACAGTGAAAACCAGCGGCAGAGAATATAAAATCCGCACTTAAAAAAACTCAAATAGTGTCTATCTTGCAACAACTTAAGTTTAGCCAGCTTCAAATTACTGGAGAGAGCATGAGAATAGTATTGGTGGTTTTTATCGCGTTGACTTCTCTTTCAACCATGGGGATGAATGAAGAAAAGCCATTAATTTGGAAAAGTCCCAGAGTAGAGCGTGCAAAAAATTACGGGGCCATTGTTAATTTGGTACGTGAAAAAAATATAAAAAAATTAGAGGAACTTTTCAGTGAGAAATGTAAAGAAAATGGTTGGGGTGAACTGCTCAACCAAGTCGGAGAAAACGGTTTAACCCCTCTACAAATAGCCTTAGACACTTTGACTGCCAATCCGGACATAATAGAAGCTCTTCTAAAAAGAGGAGCCAATCCAAATTTAGGCCTAAAACGCAAGTGCCATAGCAATGAAATTCCAAGAATTAACCTTTACAAAGGTTGGACTGCGGGACATTTCGCCGTCCGCATGAAAGCGAGCAGTGAGATTCTTGATTATTTGCTCTCCTATCAGTGCGATTTTTGGCAAGCCGATGCGAGAGGTTGGACCCCGATTACGCTGGCCATAGCGAAAAAATTACCAGCCCTCGAATTTCTTTCTGGAAGTATGGTCAATGACTACAAGGAAAGAGATGACCTGGTGGGGGGCACTCAGGAAGGGGAAGATGGGGGGCGAAATAGGCAACAAGAATCAATCAACGGCTTTGATCCTCGTGATGGTAGAGAATTCCGTCGAGATATTGCAGCACACCATAACAGCCAGCCCCTTCTTAACTTCACCAATATGGTTATGCTTTTTGCGGTGTTGTATTATGGCTTTTATTGTTAACAGCAATCGCCATGGCGAGCCGGGCTCCGCTCGTCATGACCAAGTGTCAGACGCTACTACATAACCATCCGCGCCAAATTCAACTTCATATCCGAATAGGGCGGATATTTGATGGGATTATCGAGCATATTAGCCCGTTTGTGCACCGCCCGCATGTGGCTGAAAGTTTCAAAACCAAAGGCTCCATGATAGGCCCCCATCCCGCTATGGCGCACGCCGCCAAATGGCAAAGATGGGATAGCTACGTGGCTAATACAATCGTTAATAGCGACGCCGCCTGACAGAGTTTGGTCGCAAATTTTTCTAATAGTTTTTTTGTTGTTAGAAAAAATATAGAGCGCCAGCGGATATTGCCGCGCATTTACCATGCGAACTGCTTCATCCATTGTATCGACGCCAATGACTGGCAAAATGGGTCCAAAAATTTCATCTTTCATGACTGGCGCTTTGTCTTTTATGTCGGTCAAAATGGTCGGCTCAATATATTTTTCTGCCACATCATAGCCACCACCATGGGCAATGCTGCCGTCTTTTAAATAGGCAACCAAGCGCTCCGCATGGCGCTCATTGATAATCCGCCCATAATGCGGGCTTTGTTCGGCTGCAGGGCCATACATGTCTAACAAATGTTTTTGGGCCGAGGCGATAAATGGCTTAAGCAATTCTCGTTTGATCAAAACATAATCAGGCGCAATACAAGTTTGCCCTGCATTTAAACACTTTGCCCACATAATGCGCTTAGCGGCTAATTCTAAGTTCGTGTCCCCATCGATAATCACAGGACTCTTGCCACCAAGTTCGAGCGTCACCGGCGTGAGATTCTCAGCCGCGGCCCGCATTACTTCACGCCCCACACGGGTACTGCCGGTATAAAAAATATGATCAAAAGGCGCTTCTACCAGATCTTTGGCCAGATCCCCATCGCCAATCAACACTCGAAAACAGCTTTGATCTAAATAATCGTGCACCAAATCTTTGATCACATCTTGCGACATGACCGCAAGCTCAGAGGGCTTAAGCACAACGCAATTGCCTGCTGCGATAGCGGAAATAAGTGGCACCAGTGAAAGCTGAAAGGGATAATTCCAAGGCGCCACAATCAAGACCACGCCTTTAGGAGTAGGCTCGATATAAGATTGCCCGGGCTGAAAAACCAGCGGCGTAGCCACCAAACGCTGCTGACTCCAACCTTTAAGTGATTTAAGAGCAAGTTTAATTTCTTCCTTAACAAACGCGATCTCCGCCACATAACTTTCAAAAGGACCCCGACCCAGATCGTGATGCAAAGCCTGAATAATGCGCGGCTCATTTTCGCTTACCGCTCTTAATAGCTGCTTCAAGGCATTTTTACGCGCACTGATTGGCAATAATTTTTGCGTATGGAAGGCATCGCGCAACCCTTGTAAAATCGGGGCGATAAGGTCTTTATGGGTAGTCATAAACTCTCACAATGGTTTGATTTAGCTTTAACCACCAACTAGCACTAATGTATTCAAATCTTTAGGCAAGGATCCCCATGGCAAACAAGTTCAAAGACCAAGTAGTTTGGATAACTGGCGCAAGCTCTGGTATCGGCGCAGCTCTCGCTACTGAATTCGTTAAAGAGGGCGCCACTGTGGCTTTATCGGCTCGTCGCTTAGACCGCCTGAATGAACTTAAAAATACCTTAGGCGAGCACGCTTTTATCTATCCGCTCGACGTACAAAAAAAAGCCGATGTTGATGAAGTCGCACAAAGCATCATGCGCGATCACGGCCAACTCGATGTCGTCATTGCTAATGCTGGTTATGGCGTGGTAAATCCTTTCGAAAAAATTTCGGAAACGATGTGGCGCAGTCAATTCGATACCAATGTTTTCGGTGTGGTGTGGACCTTACAAGCCGCAATTCCTTTCTTGAAAGAGTCAAAAGGCCGCATCGGTATCATCTCTAGCGTTGCTGGTAAAATTGCCATGGCTAACACTGCTGCCTATTCCTCCTCTAAATATGCTCTCATGGGGATCGCTAATTCTCTTTATCAAGAACTTTTTCCAAGTGGCGTTTCAGTGACTAACATTGCACCAGGTCTGATCGAATCGGAGATTTTCAAGGTGAATAATTGGGGTCAACTGGACCCTGAGAAAAATGCCGTGAGCCATAAACTTTTGCGCTGGCCCACAAATCGAGCTGCCCGCGTGATGCTAAAAGCAATAAGCGATCGTAAACGCGAAGTTGTCATCACCGGCCATGGCAAACTCGCCGCATTCTTAGGAACTCACTTAGCCTCAATGACCTATTGGAGCCTCGCCAAAGCGGGCACCAGAGGCAGCCACTAGGAGTTTTATTCATGCCCTTTAGTCGTGAGCAAATGGCGCAGCTGGTCGCCGATATGATTCTTGACGGTCAAAGCGTCAACCTCGGCATCGGCATGCCCACCACCGTGGCTGATTACCTCGAGCATCGCCCCGTCATGATCCATTCCGAAAATGGCCTTCTCGGCATGGGACCTTATCCTGAGGCTCATCAAGTAGATGCTCAGCTGATCAACGCCGGCAAGGAAACGGTCACCATCAAGCCGGGCGGCTCTACTTTTGATTCAACCTTATCCTTCGGCATGATCCGCGGAGGGCACATCGACGTGGCCGTTTTGGGCGGCATGCAGGTTTCTGTCGGCGGTGATTTAGCGAATTGGCAAGTGCCCGGCAAGAAAGTCACCGGCATGGGTGGCGCCATGGATTTAGCGTTGGGGGCTAAAAAATTAATCGTGATGATGCAGCATTTTGACAAAGATCATCAATCGAAACTGCTTAAAGAATGTACTTTGCCGCTTACGGCCAAGGCCTGCGTCGATATTGTAGTGACAGATTATGGAGTGTTTTTAGTCAATAAGCAATTGCGCGTTTTTGAAGCTATTAAAGTAGCGCCTGATATCGGTAGAGATGTTAGCGATTTAATAATGCATTAATTCACAACTATCATTCTTAATAATACACCTGAAATTTCGTCATGACGAGCGGAGCGTGGCTTTGAGAAAAAAAAACACCGCTCATAAGGGGCGGCGTTCTAAAAGACGTCTATTTAAGATATATTAACTGCCTTTCTTACAATGATCTCGCATCTTATCAAAGTCAAAAGTCACAACTTTCTTACCTTCAGCATCATTTCTTTGATCTTTTTCAGCTATTTTACATCCATCATATTCTTCAAAGGGCTTCAGATTTTCATCGCATGCCTTATCTCGCGGATCGCCCACAGGTTTAGTTCCCATGGCAGCCTCAAGTGCTTTGCCATAATCTGCTTTGAGGGAATCTGGACAAGCTTTATCTTTATAATTCTTATCGCATCCTAAGCCAGCCAGGAGTAAAGTCGTACAGGCAAGACCACTAAGAATTAAGCTTATAATTTTAGTCATATATAATCCCCGCTATTTCATTTTATCCATATGGCAATAAAGAAAGACACCATACTACTTATTTATAGTGTTAAAGGCCAAGCCAAACAACCGAATGGGAGATCAGCAAGATGCGCAAACTAAAAAAAATGCTTATCTTTGGTGGATTTAAGTATTTATAGAGCCAAAAAAGAAAGCTCAAGTTTGCACTTGAACTTTTGGTGCGCCCGGAAGGACTCGAACCATCGACCCCCGGAACCGAAGTCCGGTGCTCTATCCAACTGAGCTACGGACGCTAAAAATGGGGTGAGTGAAGGGACTTGAACCCTCGACCCCCAGGGCCACAACCTGGTGCTCTAACCAACTGAGCTACACCCACCATTGACTGCGGATACAAATGTCTTATGCCCAATGCGTCAATAGGGATACCTCACAATCTATTCGGGAATAGGACCTAAATATTATGAATGATCGAGCGCCAAACGAGCGGCACTGGGCCGGATTTGCCCTTAGCGAACAAACGAGTTTACGTCGGAAAAGATTAATGCGCACCATGCTAAATACGGTGGTGGATTATCAATTGATCGAAAAAGATGATCACATCATGGTGGCCATTTCGGGTGGCAAAGATAGTTATACTTTGCTCGATTTATTGCTCGCGGCCCAAAAACGCGCGCCCCATCCTTTTAAAATTACCGCAGTACATGTGGATCAAGTGCAACCCGGATATGATGGGCGACCGCTCAAACAATGGCTGCTCGATCATGAGATCAATCACGAGATCATTTCTGAAGATACTTACAGCGTAGTAATCGATAAAACCAAGCCAGGCGGCACTTATTGCTCTTTGTGCTCTCGCATGAGACGCGGCATTTTATATAAAGTGGCTGATCGCATCGGCGCCAATAAAATCGCCCTTGGGCACCACCGTGATGACGCCATCGAAACTTTGCTCCTTAACCTCATCTACGCCGGCAAACTCCAAGCTATGCCCCCTAAATATCTCACCGATGATGGGCAGTTTTATGTGATTCGGCCTTTGGTTGAAGTAGCTGAGAAGGACATTATTTCCTATTCCAAACAAAAAAAGTTCCCCATCCTGCCCTGCAATCTTTGTGGCTCACAGGAAGGGCTTAAGCGCGAGCGTATGAAAGAATTGCTCGATATGCTGGAAAAAGAAAAAGCCGATGTCAGATCTGTCATGCTCAATGCCCTTAAAAATGTGAAGGGCAGCCATCTTTTGGATCCACGTTATCTTGATGGCATTGCAGAGTCGCCTCGTCGCAACGTGAAGCGTTTAAACGTCATTTCATAAAAAAACGTTGAAGAATATTATTCTTCAACGTCCGGCAACAAAACTAAAACCCCGTGATTAATTACTAGCCCCCGCAAGAATTTTTCGCGGGGCTTCCTTCTTTGCCTTTCTCACCGGACCCACACTCTCCATCCTGGCAATCACACTCTTTGCCTGCTGTCGCGCAAGGACACTTTTTTATACTCAGCTGCGCGCCTTCTTTCATCATGGTACCTTCTTCTTCACGCAACTGGCTGTGAGCTGTTTGACAAGCCGACATAATAAAAGGTGCAGCCAAGAGGGCGGTAGCGCCGGTGAGACCGATCAAAAGATTGCTTCGTTTCTTCATAGCACCTCAACCTTTCATTATGGTTTAGTCTAGTTGTGGCTAAATTGGCCTGATAAAATAAAGTGTTTGGGATAAAGGATTTCGTGCAATAAAAATCGTTATACAACGAGGCCACTGCCCAGCTGGAATGGCTATACTGCGTTTAGATGGCATTGCTGAAGGTCGGGAGATACTAGGGCCGGCGCAGAGTCCGGCCCCGACAAAATTACGGGTGAATAATTAAAGTACGACCAAAATGAACCTTGTTGTGGCAATTGGCGCAAATATAACACTTATTCC
>CAYJDW010000012.1:39268-49139 GCA_964368985.1 uncultured Myxococcales bacterium
TAGGGCCGGCACAGAGGCCGGCCCCTACAAAATTCGGGGGCAAGAATGATAGGCCTCCAAAATTCCACCGTTTGTAGGGGCCGGCCTCTGTGCCGGCCCGCGCAGTATCGCCACATCTATTTTATACTAATACCGATACGATTCCGGCTTATATGGCCCCTCCACCGACACTCCCAAATATTCGGCCTGCTGCGCACTTAGCTTGGTGAGCTTAACCCCCAAATGATCCAGATGAAGCCTTGCTACTTCCTCATCAATAATCTTTGGCAAGGTATAAACCTGGCCTGGTTTAAAACTCTTCGCCCCATTTTTCCCATCTTCAAACAAGGCAATCTGAGCCAACACCTGATTGGTGAAGGACGTAGACATAACAAAAGAAGGATGGCCTGTAGCGCAGCCCAAATTCACTAGGCGCCCACGAGCCAATAACGTGAGCCGTTTGCCATTGGAAAATATGAACTGATCGACTTGAGGCTTAATGTTGACCGCTTTGATCTCTGGGTCTTTTTCCAAAGAAGCAATGTCAATCTCCGAATCAAAATGGCCAATATTGCACAAAATCGCTTGGTCTTTCATGTGCACCATGTGTTCTTTTCGAATAACCGAAGCGCATCCTGTAGCCGTAACAAATATATCCCCTTTCGGGGCCGCCTCTTCCATGGTTACTACCTGAAAACCTTCCATGGCGGCCTGGAGCGCAATAATCGGATCAATTTCGGTGATTAAAATGCGCGCTCCTAAAGCACGAGCCGATTGGGAGCAACCTTTTCCTACATCGCCATAGCCTGCAATGACCACGGTTTTTCCTGCAATCATTACGTCGGTAGCTCGCTTGATGCCATCCATCAGCGATTCTCGGCAGCCATAGAGATTATCAAACTTAGATTTGGTGACGGAATCATTAACGTTGATGGCGGGGCAAAAAAGCTGGTCACGCTTGCTCATTTCGTAAAGCCGTCGCACGCCGGTGGTGGTTTCTTCCGAAAGCCCAAGAATTTTATGGTTGCCATCAAAAAGTGATCGATATTTTTGGTGCACCAGATTCGTTAAATCTCCTCCGTCATCAAGAATGAGATTAGGTCCTAGGCCGCCTTTGAATGCGAAGATCTGTTGCTCAAGGCACCAGTCATATTCCTTTTCACTTTCGTTTTTCCAGGCAAAAACGGGCACCCCGCGCTGAGCAATGGCTGCTGCGGCGTGGTCTTGGGTGGAGAAAATATTGCAAGAGGTCCAACTTATTTCAGCGCCCAAGTCGAGCAAAGTTTCAATCAAAACGGCGGTTTGAATGGTCATATGCAGACAGCCGGCGATTCTTGCACCGCTTAATGGCTTGGATGGGCCATATTTTTTACGCAAAGCCATGAGGCCGGGCATTTCGCATTCAGCAATGGTGATTTCCTTCCTGCCAAAATCAGCAAGCGAGAGATCGGCGACTTTAAAGAGGGCTTTTTCTAAGTTCATGATCATTCCTTTCAGGAGGCTTTTCTGCCACCTTGGCATTACTAACCAAAAAGAGCCAAAATTTTTTCCCGATGCCCGTGATATTGATCGGTATTGACTTTGATATTGATTATCTTAAAGGGAACTTACTGTGTTTTCATGGGGCGTAGAAAAGTTGGCAATTCACCGGTTTTTGGTACCGGCATCCGTAGGTTCGAGTCCTACCGCCCCAACCAATACTTTCCAAACACTGGACCAACAATTTCATGTCAGATACACCAATAAAAATTTTTTGCGGCAATTCCAACCGAGACCTCGCCAACCGAATTGTTGAATATTTAGAAATGCCGCTTGGTTGCGCGGTTATCAAGCGTTTTGCTGACGGCGAAGTGGCCATTTCCATCGCGGAAAGCGTGCGTGGTTATCATGTCTACGTAGTGCAATCCACCTGCCCGCCGGCGAACGAACACCTGATGGAATTGTTGGTGATGATCGATGCCCTAAAACGCGCTAGCGCCGTCGCCATCACCGTGGTTATGCCCTATTACGGCTATGCCCGCCAAGACCGAAAAGCTGCCCCCCGCGAGCCTATTACCGCAAAGCTAGTGGCCGATTTATTGGAAGCTGCTGGTGCCACTCGATTGATCTCTCTTGATCTGCATGCAGCCCAAATCCAGGGCTTTTTTAATGTGCCTTTTGACCACCTCTATGCTTCACCAATTTTCATTGAAGATATCAGGCAAAAATACGGCAAAGATGCGGCCGCTTGTGAAGATCTCGTCGTGGTATCACCTGATGCAGGCGGTGTTGAGCGCGCTCGTGCTTATGCCAAAAGGTTACATGCAACACTTGCCATCATTGATAAACGCCGTCCGCAGCCCGGCATTGCTGAAGTGATGAATATTATCGGCGATGTCAAAGGCAAACGCGCCATCATCATCGACGACATGATCGATACCGCTGGAACTTTAGTGAAGGCCGCCGAGGCCATCAAAGATCAAGGCGCCAAAAGTATCTCCGCCTATGCGAGCCACGGCGTATTTTCGCCCCCAGCCGTAGAACGGATTACTCAAAGCGTGATCGATGAAGTAGTAGTGACCGATAGCGTCCCGCTCAGAGAAGATGCCAGGGACTGCCCTAAAATTCGCGTATTATCCTGCTCCGCCTTAGTGGGCGAGGCCATTAGCCGGGTTCATACCGGGGCGAGCGTTTCGTCGCTATTTATATAGGCAACGTGGCGTGATTGCATTTTTTGACTCACTTTAGCGAGACCCACCCTCTCCCCAGCCTCTCCCGCAAGCGGGAGAGGAGTTATCTGGGTTAAACCCCTGAAAAATCACCCCAATTTTTGGCCGCTTGACGACCGCCTCCCATACCCCTAAGGTCCGGCCATAAATCTTGCGAGGTCAGACTCAATGAAGGGTCTAGACGTTATCGAGGGAGTGAATCATGACTCATGTATTACAAGCTAGAAAAAGAGAAGCATTAGGAAAAGGCCCAGCGCGTCGTTTGCGCATCAATCTAGAATTGCCAGCAGTGGTTTATTCATATGGCCAAGAAACTCTTCCAATCATCATCAGCCCGCGTGAAACCAGCAAAATGCTTCGTGGTCCATTGCGCCGCAATGTGGTTATCAATCTTGAAATCGCCAACGATTCTAAGAAAAGCCGCGTTGTTATGATCAAAGAACGCCAAATTCACCCTATCCGTCGTGAACTGACTCATATCGATTTTATCGAAGTAGATTTGAAAAAACCGGTTATGGTTTCAATTCCCATTAAATTGTCAGGTAAAAGTGAATCGGTAGTTTTGGGCGGCAAGCTTGATCACGTTTTGCAAAAAATGAAAATCAATTGTTTGCCAGCAGCTGTGCCAGAATTTATTGACGTCGACATCAGCAATCTTCCTTTCGGTTCTACTCACTGCGAAGATATCGCTTTGCCCTCTGGCATGACGCTTGCTGAAAAGCCTCGCGTGGTGATCTTGACCATTAAGAAGCCTCGCGGCGCTGCTAAAGAAGAAGAAACAGCTACCACAGGTAAAGCAGGTAAAGCTGCAGCTAAGCCAGCCGCCGCGGCCAAACCAGCCGCCGCCGCGCCTAAGAAGAAATAAAGACGAATATTCGCGATTATTAAAGTGCCGCATGCCGGCACTTTTTTTTGGAGTAATTATGTGGCTCATCGTAGGCTTAGGAAATCCGGGCGCAAAATACGAACTCACTCGCCATAATGCTGGCTTTTTAGCTGTCGATGCCTTGCTCGATAAACTTAAAATCAACCACCTCAAAGCTGGATTTAGCGGTCAAATGGCGCGCCTAGAGATAGCTCAAGAACCCGCCATTATTCTTAAACCCGAAACATTTATGAATAAGTCCGGCCTCGCAGTTCAACAAGCCATGTCGTTTCATAAGATCCCGCTCGAACAGGTGATCGTGCTTCACGACGAGCTTGATCTCCCCTTAGGGGCAATGCGTATTAAACTGGGAGGCGGCAATGGGGGCCACAATGGATTAAAAGATATAACGCGCCTCTTAGGTGATAAATTCTTGCGCATTCGCATTGGCATCGGGCGGCCGAATTTTAAAGGAGATGAAGCAAATTTTGTTTTGAGTCCTTTTAGCGATCCAGAAATCAAGATCCTAGAGCCCGTATTATTGAAAGCCGGGGAAGCAGTGGAAGGGCTCATGGCACATGGTTTGGATAAAGCTCAGCAAAAATTTCAAATTAATAAAATTGTTTCTGCAAGTTAGTAATATTAAATCTTATTTTTTTTATTGGGACAGCTAATATTGTGGCAATAAAAAGACTTGATTAATCTTTTGACAAACTATATGTAAGTCTAATATTAGTGGAATTTTTTAAATGAAACTCAAGCATAATTTAATAGCAAATTGCTTATTTTATACTGTCTTTTTTGTGCACCTCAACGGCTGTCTCAATGAGACGGGTAATGATGATATTGAAATCAGCAAATCTTTAACCAAGGCTCCAATCAGCTCCAATAAAGATACTAAAAAAACCAGCCCTGAAAAAAAGACGGTTCCAATCAACGAAACGCCTGTTGAGGAACCCCTAAATCCTGGCCGTCCAGAAACATGTGGCGATATTTTGGATAAATTTAAAAAGCCCCAGAAAGCAACCATAAGCGCAAAAACCTTGAAAAATCGCTTCTCTTTGAAAAAAGATCTACGCGGAGAAAGTAAGAGTGGGGCCTTTCCGTCTTTGGTAACATCCAAGGAAGACAACAAAATTAAATTTCTTAAAATTTTTCCTAAGGTGAAAAAAGGCCAGAGCGGCAGGGACATAGTTAAGGATCAAAGTTATTTAGAAATATATCAAACTTGTCGCCTCTCCAAACTGAATCTTAGCGCTAATTTGCCGAATGATTTGCATTCCTCTAAATTCTTCGTTGACGTTTATGAAGTCGGTTTTCTAAAGACCGATGACCCTTTTGTTAAAGCTGATCAAGAGAATGATTTTTTATATCCTTATATACTCAGCGAAGCGGTGGATAATATAACTTTAACCAAGTTTGTCACTGAACCACGCGAAGCCAACACAAATATCGGTTTTGACTTAGATTCCGCACCTAAAATGGTATTGGAGTCTATATTAATGCAAATTATTGTCGCTCTAAAAAACCCTCACCTGGCCTGGCAACTCACCCATCACGATATACATACCGGCAATATTTTACTCTCTAAGCAAGACAAAGCTGATTTCATCGTTGATTTTGAGGGCAAAAAAATGCAGTTGGTTGGTCCTTTAGTCAAAATTATCGATTTTGGTTTAGGAGAATCTGAAGGATTTACTCAAAAGGGATCCCTAAATTTTAATGTATGGATAAAAAAACGTCCATTTATCAACGAATTAGAAGAATTTATTAAAGGTGTTCTGGGGGACGATAAGATTTCATGGTGGACACGTCGCCGGATCGGGCTCGCTTCGATAAATCAAGATATTTATATGTTCAATCTTATTTTAAGAGCGCTCAAGCCGAGGCTGAATAGACGAGGCAGTCTCGTTCCTGACAAAAAGTATTGCAAGGATTATGACGATTGTATTCTGCTCATGTCGAAGTGGTGGAAATAATTTTCAACTAAGGCGCACGGCTTAAACCAAGAAAACCAAAAAATTTTACAAAGCACCCTTGCTAAGAGGCACGTAGTTAGGCACAAGTACTGCTCAAGCGGCCCCTGGAGAGGTGGTAGAGCGGTTGATTGCACCGGACTTGAAATCCGGCATAGGGTTGTACCCTATCGGGGGTTCGAATCCCCCCCTCTCCGCCATTATTTGTGCGAATATCGCCTCAACGCACTCAATCATTTTACCGAAATACTTCAAGTCATTCCAGTTGAGTTAATCATCATTTTAATATAAAAATGACTATGATTAAATAAAATTTAAACATGGGAATGAATATCATGAAAGTCAAAAGAATTTTTGTCGCTCTTATTCTGCAGAGCATGGTCTTAAGCAGCTCCATACTGGCTCTAGACTCTGAAGAACCGGGTTTGGATAATTTGAGTGGTCTCTTTCTTAATGATGATTTGTGGTCTAATTTTGAAATCCTAGAAGATTATACCGACGGTGATTTACTCGCTTATGGCGAAGCAACCGAAATTAATAATAATGACAATAGCGCATCCACCAACAATAATTTTAATATAATTGATGAAACGAATTTAACCATCAAAGCTCACACCTTCAAACGGTCTGCTATAAATTCCGTAATTGAAACTTCTATAAGGTCATTTATTATGCAAAATATTAATCTGGCTTTTTTCCCTCAAAATAAAAATCAATTTGAAATTCTGTCTTTTAAATTAAAGACCCATTTAAAAGCCCCTGACTTTTTCACTCTCGCAAGTGTTCTCGCTCGATTTTTAAATCTCTCGAAGGAGAAACCTCCAGTAATCACGCATTTTGTTGAAAATCTGTTGGTGGCGACTAAGGAAATTCTAGAAAAGGAGCGGGAATTTTTTTGGATCTGCCAGAAAAAAATCGAGCTAAATGTAAATGTGCAGGCTTTTTTAATGGATGCTTGCGCCCACCTAGGACTCCCTGCCAAAGGACCTAGCGTAGAGCTCTCTTCGACGAAAATTAATACTTCTGAGATTCCCGCGCCCAAAAAAGTGAGACCCATCCCACGAGGAAAAAAGCACTATCAAAAATCGTTCAACTACCGACCGATTCTGCCTGCTAAAAATTCTCAGCAATAATTGCCGTCATTGCTAACGACGATTGCATCGTCTTTTTTGGGGCCCTACAATAAAGTGCCGCTCAAAATTTGCGAGGCAATACTAAAATAGATAATGAGCCCGGTCACATCCACCAAAGTGGCCACAAACGGTGCCGATGCGGTGGCAGGATCAAAGCCGACTCGTTTGAGGATAAAGGGCAGCATAGCCCCTGTAGTAGCGCCCCATAAAACGACACCAACGAGGCTACAGGCCACAGTGAGGGAAACTAAAAAATAGTGCTCGCCATAAATTTTTTCTTTTCCTGGCCAAAATAAAATACGCATCATGCCAATGAGACCCAAGATCACGCCCAGGGCAAGGCCTGAAAAAATTTCTCGAAATAATACGCGCCACCAATCTCTGAGGCGCGCTTCTCCAAGGGCGATGGCCCGAATTATCAAGGTAGATGCTTGCGAGCCAGAATTGCCGCCGCTGCTAATAATCAGCGGTATGAATAAGGCCAATACCACAGCGCGAGCGATTTCACCTTCATAATAAGTCATGGCCGTAGCCGTAAGCATCTCGCCAACAAACAAGATGGTAAGCCATCCTGCTCGCTTTCTGAGCATGTCAAAAAAGCCAATTTTTAGATAAGGTGCGTCGAGAACTGCGCTACCGCCCAATTTTTGAATATCAGTAGTGGCTTCTTCGCGTACTACATCGACAATGTCATCGACGGTAACGATGCCTTTCATATGGTATTCTTTGTCCACCACCGGCATCGCCATCAAATGGTAGGCCGCAAAGAGACGGCTCACTTCTTTTTGATGAGTATCTTCAGAAACCGTAATTACGTTGGTTTCCATTATGTCCTTGATGGTTTTTTGCGTACTCGCCACCAGGATATTTCTAAGCGAAACTACCCCCAATAATTTTTGTTCCTCATCGAGCACATAGGCGTAGTTAATGGCCTCTACCGAGGTTTTGGCCTGTGCTCTTAAATAGCGCAAAGCTTCATCGCCTGACATTTCCGGCCGCAGGCGAAAATAACGCGAGTTCATCAAGCCCCCGGCGTTATCTTCAGCATAAGTAAGGAGCGCTACCACCTCTTCTCGCGTTGGTTCATCCAACAATGCTAAAGCTTCATGGCGCTGGCTGGCGGGCAATTCCTGCAATAAATCGGCGGCATCGTCGAGATCCAGGAGTCTTAGCCACGATCTCTTCTCTAAATGCCCCAACGTGATCAAAAGCTCGGCCTGATCTGGAGCCCCTAGGTTTAAAAAAAGCTCTTCAGCATCAGTGCGTCGCAAACGATGAAAAATCAATTCGCGGGCATTTTTTTTAAGGCGCGGCCATGCCTCCAAAAGGTAATCTAAATCTGGACTAGCATGGGTCTTTAGAGGCTCTTGTGGTGTATTTTCCATAAAGCAAATACTAGCAGTTTAGTTTTTTAATATGCCAGCTGGCACGGTATTTTAGCGCATCTAGCGACGCACCAACGCTATTTCTGCAGTGATCAGTCTTTCTTTTCGCCGTGAGGGGCGCATATTGAAAGCTCAAACCCCATGGGAGATTGTCTGGTGAACTGCAAAACAGGTTTTGTCAGTAAAGAGCTTCCTCATAAAAAGCTGCATGGCACGGCATTGTATTGGTTCAACGAAATAGAGGCTCTCTATGCTTTCTTGTTGACCGATTCGCTTGATAAAGTTTTGATTGATAGAAGCATTCTTCTCGATGCAGGATCATGTGCGATCAAATATGAAAAATTGATCGAGCAAATACATCCGCATCTAAAATTCGCGACCTATGACAGCAAAAATTTTTTAACAGGCGATAAAACGGGGACTCTTTTTTACTTCCCTAATCTCGAAACCATGTTTAAAAATGGCGAGCTGAAAAGTGTTTTTCAACCGATCGTGGCGGGGCTTTCATCGGGTCATAAAATCATCGGCTATGAGTGTCTCTCACGCGTGCAATTCAACAATGTCGCTCTGGCTCCCGATTTTTTGTTCAACTATGCCCAAGAAAAACTGCAACTCACCAACTATGATAAGGTCTGCCTCCTGCAATCTTTGCGCCTTGCACCAAAAATCTCGGGTGTCCTCATTTTCGTTAATGTGCGCCCTCAAACCTTGATCAGCCTTAATTTTTATCCTTGGTTTAAAGAAGAGCTGAAGAAAAATAATCTTGATCCGAAAAATATGGTTATTGAAATCACGGAACAGCATTGTGTTATTTCAGAGCGGGAAATGGGGATCCAATGTGATTTGCTGCGGGATTTAGGCATTAAAATCGCTATCGATGATTTTGGTTCTGGTATATCAAATCTCAGCATGCTGGAGATTACCAAACCCGATTTCATCAAGATCTCTGGCCGTTTTATCAAGGGTTCTCATCTAGATATTCAGAAACAAAAAATCATCAAAAATGTCATGGATTTGGCAAATGATCTGGAAATTAAAGCCATTGTTGAGAATGTTGAAACTGAGCTCGAATGCCAACAAGTTGCCGCCTTGGGCGTCAATCTTGCACAGGGCTTTTATTTTTACCGCCCCATGAACAAAGCTGATTTAAACGCAGCCATTGAGGCAACCCAGGCTTAAACATGCGTTGACAGTTTAGCTCCACTCGCTAGAAGATTTGTGTGGCATTATAAACTAAAGAATGGGCTATGTTTGATTTAAAAGCTAAATTACTAGAGAAAGGCTTGGTCACTAAAGAACAAGTGCAAAAAATTGACCAGGAAAAGCAAAATAAAAAGTTTTCAAATAAATCAGAAAGAATAAATAATGAGACTGATATTACTGCACGGGAACGAGCAAAAGCTTTATTGCAATTAAAATCTAGCGATAAAAATGAGCAATATTTAATTGTTAGAAAATGGGTCGATTTTAATCGCAGGGATCGGGCAGCTGATATTTCACTTGATTGCGAAAAATTTTTTATCCCCGCCAAAGACGGTCAAATAACCTGGCTGACCTTAAAAAAAGAAATTATTGAAGAAATTAAAAACGGCCATTTGGGCGTCATCGCCTACATGTCAAACCACGGCTTAACTCATGCCGTGGTTCCAAGAGATATTGCTGAAGATATCGGCGAAGTCTTTCCAGATTGGCTCAAAGTTCTTAACGACAAAAACTAACGGTGCCATTCTTCTAAGTTGTCATCAGCCCGGTGGTCATCCCCGGGCTTGACCGGCGTTGTTGCATAAATGGTGACCGTTTTACCTCAACAACTCCTCGCCCGCTT
>CAYJDW010000013.1:0-47113 GCA_964368985.1 uncultured Myxococcales bacterium
CCTTAGCCTCAAAATTTATTTATGCAACAACGCCGGTCAAGCCCGAAGATGACAACTTAACTGCTGGGATTAATATTATCTTATCAAGCTGCTTTCTTCTCTATATTCACCTTACGCTTCCATCGCGGATTCACTGTATGGTCGACTAGATATCCATTCTTCTTCAACATATCCATAAAGTGCTTACGTAAGTTCTTTTCAAGCAACTTAATCCGCGCTCTCGTGGTTTGCATAATCTCTGCGCTTCCCTCTTGGGTATGGCCGTGGGAAAAGCGCAGGGAGAAAAATTGGCGTTCCTCGTCATTGAGATTGGCAATAAAATTATCAGTCAGATTTTTTAGTTGAAGATTTTGCAGGTGAGTTTCTGGGCTTTGTCCATAGCTTTCACGCGCGCAAAATGGATAATTTGTTACAGGTTCAGCAGTGTCTTCCACGTGCTCAACATTGATCAAGCGCTCGCGATGATGACACTCGCGCAAAACCAAATTTTTGGCGATTGAAAACAGGTAGGTCTGAAATGGCCTTAAGCCGTCGTAATTATTCCTCGTCGTGGGAATGAAGGCTCGTGTAAAAGTCTCTTGAACGATGGCGTCAACATCCATGGATGGATCCACACCGCGAAAGCGGCAAATACGGCCTTGGGATGAGAAGCTAAATCCGCCGTGCAAGAATTTTTTTAACGGACTTGAATGTTTATTATAAAGGATAAGAAAGGCTGATTTGTCACCTTTTTTATATGAAGCAAGTAATTCTGGACTATTGATCATATTATGTAATCCCTTAAGCGATTTTTGCGGTGTTTATTCGTTGAATTACTGTTCGACTTGAACGAGAAAAAGTTGTTGCTGATGGCTTTATCGCCGTGTCTTTTTCGCAAATTTGCGATACTGAATTCTTTACGCGCCCCGCTTTTACAGGTAGGGACCACTTTATGATTATGAATAGGGACAAGGATTAACCATGGCTTTTTTTCGCACATCCGCGCTAGGACTTTTTTTATTATTAGGCTTGCAGTCCATTCCAGCGATGTCTCAAGATGACGCAGCCTCACGAGAGCCCACTCCCGCACTGCCGCCCGAAGAGCAGCCCATGGAACCGGTTGAGGGTGAGCCTGAATCATCGGTGGTTCTCAACTATGAAGAGCCGATGAGAGCCGATTTTTTTGCCGATCGAAAAGGCCGAACACGCTTTTTTAATGCCTTTGAAATAGCGGGAAATTTTCGCACGCGCTTTGCCTATTTTCGTAATCCCCACCTCGCGACTTACATTCCGAGTCTAAATCGCGGCACCTCGAGCTTCATGCCGAACCTCAGTATTTATGAAGAGGGAGGCACTGAGGCAAACCCAGCGCAAAATAATTTTTCGGGAAATATGAGGCTGAGGCTTGACCCCACCATTCACGTTTCCGAAAGCATGCGCGTGAGAAGCACCCTTGATATTTTCGACAATATGGTCCTTGGATCTACGCCATCCTACATGTCCGCGGGCTCTTTTAATCCTTCGGTCCCTGTATCAATGATGTCCATGTCGCAAAACTCACCGGCGCCTGGCGTTAATTCCTTGCAAAGCGCCATCATGGTGAAGCGCGCTTGGGGTGAAGCAAGCTTCCCCATCGGCGAACTTCGCTTTGGCCGTATGCCTTTTCACTGGGGTTTGGGTCTTTTGTATCACAGCGGCGATAGTATCGATTCGAATTATGGCGATCAGGTGGACGGGATTTTGTTTAGCACGCGCATGCTCGATCATTATTTTAGCCCTGGCTATTTTATTGCCTATTCAGGCCCCAGCGGCCGAGGCGGCGGTTTTATGCAAAGCGCGCCCAATTTCACCAATGTCCATGCGGTGAGCGAGCTTGGACAACGTTATCCCCTGGAAACCGGCGATATTACGCACGTGCTTTCGTTAAGCTTTCTAAAAAGACAATCGGACTTTATTACCAATCAAAAACTTCAGGAAGGAAATGCCGTTTTCAATTACGGTCTTTTCACCTCTTATCGTCGACAAAACCTGGATTCGCAAAATGTGAGTCTCGACGCCTCGACGGATAGGCGTGCACGTGTCGTTAAGCGCGATGGCAACGTTGGTCTTGCCTCTTTCTGGTCGGCCTTGTCGGTGGGCACCTTTCACTTAGAAATGGAGCTTGCAGGGATTTGGGGGAAATATCAAATCGGCGAGAAAGATACCGATTTGCTTGCCAGCAATGGCGGAGCAGCTGCACTCACCAAAAGAGATATTTGGCTCTTACAAGGCGGCGTGGCCGTTGAATCAAAATATGGCTTTTTGAGCGACCGTTTGCAGCTTGGCCTTGATGGGGGTTGGGCCTCGTCTCAAGCAGGGACGGGCTTTGGTATTCGCGAGGGCTCGGCCGATAATCCAGCTGCGGGTTCTAGCGATGGACGAAAGTTGCCGACGGACAATGGCTATAAAACTAATTTCAAATTTAATCCCGCCTATGGCGTGGATTTATTGATGTATCGCGAAGTTTTGGGAGCGATTACCGGAACTTTTTACTTTAAACCCCACCTCGCTTATTTCTTCAATCGCAACTTTGGCCTTAGAAGTGACGTCATCGCCTCCTTTGCCCCCACAAAATCAAACACAAGCGGCGACTCAAATTTATTAGGCGCTGAGATAGATGCTTCAGCTTTTATTCGCACCGATAGCGGTTTTTACTTCTCGCTCGCCTACGGTGTCCTCTTCCCTTTGAAAGGACTTAACCATCAAAGTTCCAATATTGGCGCTCAGAATTATGCGACCTTTGGCGAAGCAAGGATGGCGCAAACCTTGCAGAGTTTTATTGGGTTGTCGTTTTAGTAAGGAATTGTTGAGGTAAAACGCAGCATCACCCCCCATGTAAAACCCTTTTTTACCTCAATTCTACCTTTATGGATGATTAATCCCCTTTGGCTGGTTTGTAGCCGTAGATGTACGATCAAAGGGGATTCATTATGACGGCGCTTCTAAAAGACTCAGGCGGCCATCGGCGGCAGACCCCCAGCAAAAATCCGGTTAACAGCAAAACACGTGATTTTTTTAAGCTGGCTGCCAACATGGCCAATCCTAGTATAAAAATGTCTTTAAATAATCAGATTGATTTATCAATTAAATCCCAAGTCCAAGATCGAATATTAATTTCACCATTTCTCGATCCTACCTATCAAAAATTTATGCTTAATTTCAACGTTATTCCCGAGGAAAATAACCACGCTCAACTGCAAATAATCGAGCTAGCATCAGAGGAATTGACGAATAATCAGGTGCTCTCACTTCATAAAACTCTCCTCGAATGTTTTGAGCAAAATCCTTCTCGAGTCTTTCAGTTTGTGGATCACCGCGGCGCAAGTCCACGGGAAATAATCATCAGTCACGGCAGCTTATTTTGGGCCAATCGCTTAAAAAATAAGTCATGGCAAACCAATGCCGGTGTTGAGCCCGGGCTAAAGTATTTTCATGCCAATCTTTGCTCAGTTCATCCGACAGTCACAGAAATTGATTTGATTTATTGGTTGCGATTTGACGAGCAGCAAGAAGCGGTGAATGGTTCTTTTGTAAACTTGTAAACCCAAGGACGCTCACAATGAGAATAAAAAATAACCTTAGTATCTTACCAAGAATTGAGGATAAAAAACCAATCTCACCTGATGAGCAAAAAAAACCATATTCTATCAGCGATGGCTTTGTATCGGGACGCCAAAATTCCCTCCCCTCTTCATTGGCCAGCAGCTCTCTCAATCTTCGGCACTTTACAATAAATATGAGCGAGGATGCCCAGAATAGTGAGCATAAATGGTGGTCAGCGCGACTCGAAAACACTATTTTGCCTACGAGTTTTTCTCAAGGCGCCGAAGAAATATGCATTGATAAAATTAAACTATTCACTATCTTAAGAAGTATAGCGAGCGATAAAAATTACTTAATGGAAAGAATTATTTAGATGACTTTAAACCATATTGAACCCTCGCCCGCGGAAAAAGCCAGGCTTTTAAGCGGGCGTGGAACGCATGTGTGGATCCTCGAGATGCCAAAACCGAGCGGTCAAGATCCGGCTATAAAAGACATTATTAAACGCTATCTTTCAGGCGATTTTAAGATTATTAAAAATGCCAACGGAAAACCTCTTATTGCAGCTAATCTCGACAAAGAACTTCACATCAGCATCACGCATTCAGGCACTATCATGGTGCTCGCTTTATCTTTCCAAAAACCATTCGGTATTGACATCGAGACCCTCAAAGAACGTGCTCACCTTGAACGCCTTAGAAAACGCTATTTCACCGAAGCTACCCCGACCTTGCTTGATTTTTATCATGCTTGGACGGCTCGGGAAGCATTTATTAAAGCGCTCGGAGAGCGTTTATTTTTATTGAAAAAAATTCGTGTACTGAATACTGATCAGAGCTATCAAATTGGTATTGATCATTATTCTCATCATGTATTTTTTCACCAATGGGATAATTATTTGTTGGCTATTTGCCTCGACAAATTAGTTGATACAAATTTGAAATATTTTTACCTCTAATATCATTTATCAATAAAGAACTTCCCGCGCTACGCTCGCAATGACGATGGGGAGTGGCAACACTAACAAACACCGCAAGACCCCTGCTATTCTTCTAGCGTTATTGATTTGAAGGAGACTGATGTGAAAGGTATCGACCAAATCGCGACCAAGAAGTATTCTGGTTTTTTCGCTTGGCCTACCGTGGTCATGGCTTATGCTCTGGGCCTTGGTTTTGTGGCATGCTTAGTGCTCACTTATTTAGGCCTTTTTCCATTGTGGCTGTGCTCAATCATAAATTTTATTTTATGCTACCTAGCTTTTACTCCGCTGCACGAAGCCGTTCATAACAATGTCCGAGGAGTTTTTAGGAAATGGCAATGGGTTGAGAATTCAGTGGGCCATATCACAGCGACTATGCTCCTAGGTCCTTTTCCCTGCTTCAGCTTTCTGCACCTTGCCCATCATGCCCATACCAATGTTGCCCATGAAGACCCCGATACTTGGGTTGCGGGCAAAACCCCATGGGCGGTTTTTTGGCGCTGCATGAGCATCGTCCCCCATTATTATCATTATTTTTTTAAGAGCAAAAAACGGGTAGCCCGTCGACTGTTTTGGCCGACCATGCTTGCTATGGGCCTGATGATAGCCGTGCTTTTGGTCGCAAGTTTCATGACTTCTTTTTCCTTGATGTTTTTTGGCTGGGTTATTCCTGCCATCTTTGCGAATGCAGCGCTCGCTTTCGTTCTCGACTATGTGCCTCACGTCCCCCATGACAGTGTTCTAAGATATAAAAACACCAATATTGTCTTTGGCCGCATAATATATTTATTAAGCATGGGGCATAGCTACCACGTTATTCATCATCTCTGGCCCCGTATTCCTTTTTATCGTTATAAACAAGCTTTTGCCGAATACCGAACCGTGATTGAAAAAGAAGGCACCCCTATTTTCTCCTCTTTCAGCCAGCTTTTAAATGCAGCGAAGCGCTAAATACTCGTCTTTCAAGGGCCGGCAAAATACCGAGAGCCTCCCGATATTTAGCAATGGTACGCCGCGCCACCATGATATTTTGAGTCTTTAGTTCTTCGCATAAGCGTTGATCCGACAGCGGATTAGCTTTGTCCTCCCGATTAATAAGAGCCTTGATGAGATCTTTAACGCTCATCGAAGATTGCTCGCCCTTATTGGTGGCCCGTTGGCTAAAGAAAAATTTGAGCTCATGCACTCCGCTTTCACTAGCAAGCATCTTATTTTTCACCAAACGACTCACGGTGGATTCGTGAAGATTAGTCGCTTGGGCGATATCATTGAGGCTCAAGGGTGTAATTGGACTCTTCTCAAAAAACCACCCCCGCTGATGTTCCACGATTGCCGAGGCCACTTTCAGCAAATTTTTCTCCCGGTAGCGCAGAGATTTGATTAAAAAGTGCGCTCGATGGTAGCTGGCTTTGAACATTTTTATATCTTTATCTTCGCTAAAATTTTTAATGCTAAAAGAGTGATCAATAAAAAATTTATCAGAAGATTTTTTTAATAATAAAACAACAAAATCTTGAGGATTTTTCACCACCAATAAATCTGGATCTCCCACAATATTTTCAAGCGTTTGAAAAGCCTGGGCTGGACGAGGATTAAGCAATCTTCCTAAGCGAGGATTATATTGACCATAAATTTTTTTAAGTTCCTGAGGGCTGATTTTGTAGGCCGGGTTCGCCCCAATTTTATTGAGCACAGGCAAAAGCACCTGCGCCGAACTAAGAGTGCTCGCCTGATGCCGCAGTGCCTCGTTAATGGAAATAGCAGCACACCCAGGAGGATCTAGATTCATCAGGCGCAGACGCACCGATTCGATCCATTCGGGATACACGCCGGTCTCATGGGCAATCGCTAGAAATAATTCCTGCGCGTCTGCTAAAATTCCGTCGTCATCAAGATTATAAATAAGTTCCAGGGCAATGCTTTTCTCGATTATGTTGAAGGAACTTAAGTTCACCTGATCCATCAGATAGTGGCGAAAATCGATTACTGGCGCGTTTTGGTGGAGAGCAATATCGAAAGATGAGTCTTTTTGAACGCCAGAATTCTCCGTAAGACACGGGTTTTCCAGCAATTCCTTCTCAATCAATGCATCGATTTCATTGCTATTCATGGAAAGCATATCGATAGCAAGCGCCATGTTATTGGTTATTTGTAAGGAGGGTTTAAGAAGAAGAGCATGAAGCATTTTCATGATAGGTACCAAAAAATTGGTAGAGAAAAAAATCTATTAAAGCATGACGGTAGACAATGAGTTATATAAAAGAACTGCCTGATCTGGCGCGTTTCAGAAAAGCGGAAATTCTAAGCCTCCATACCGCGACAGTCCCCCCCTACACCACCACCAACACCATCTTGTATGGCGAGAAAAATTTTTTGGTTATTGACCCAGCGACTAAAGATAAAAGTCATCAAGACTTTTTGATCAACCATATTCAGGCACGCCTTCTTAAATCACATACTTTTTTAAGCGTTTTACTTACGCATCACCACGGCGATCACACCGGTGCCGCTGAGATATTGCGCGAAACTTTTAAAGTTCCCATCCTCGCCCATCCCCGTCTAGCCGATCAGGTGGACTTCAGCATTGATAAAGAAATTAACGAGGGCGATGAAATTAAATTCGATAATAATAATTGCATGAAAGCACTCTACACCCCCGGCCATGCTGACAGCCATTTAGTTTTTTTCGATCGAGAGGAAGGATATTTGGTGGCTGGAGACATGATCACCGACCGGGGCACAATATTAATCCCTCCCAACAACGGTTCTTTAAAAATATATTTGCAGAGCCTGAATCGATTGTCCGCCTTGCCGCTGAAAGCCGTCATACCGGCCCATGGACAATGCATCGTTGATCGGCCGAGGCATTTTTTATTGAGGGCGATCAAGCATCGCTTGGAGCGCATTCTCGAAATTGCCAAGGTTTTAGAATCAGCCCAACCCACCATGGACGCCACGGATATTACCAACGCCGTTTATAAAAGACATATTGCGGATAACTTGATGTTTTTTGCGCAGCTCTCGGTGGAATCAAGTCTGCATTGGTTAAAAGAAAACCACCTTGCTGTTTTTGAAGCATATCGTTGGCGCTTGAGCGATATTTTTGCGGCACAAAAACAACTTCTTTTACTAGAGCCTTTGGAAGAGATCGACCAACGCTTGCGAGACGCCTAAATGGCGATTTTCATCCCATTCATAAAAACCGGTACCGGATTTTTTTCCTAAAAATCCCGCACGCACCATGCGACGCAATAAATCAGGCGGTTGAAAAACTGCTGAATCCAGAGAACGGTACAGATGCTCGCTGATGGCAAGCCTGACATCGAGCCCCACCCAATCACTGAGCATTAGGGGGCCCATTGGGTGCCCATATCCCAGCTTCATCGCAGTATCCAGCTCAATCACGCCAGCGATTCCTTGCTCGAGCATACGAATAGCCTCGAGGGAAAAACTTATACCCAAACGAGAAGTGGCAAAGCCAGGACTATCATTCACGACGATGGATTCCTTGCGGAGCAGCAAGGCTAAATGCTTCGCCGACTCCACCGCTTCCATGCTTGAATCTGCGTGAACAACAATTTCTAAGAGCTTCATAATGTGTGGTGGGTTGAAAAAATGTAAACCCAAAACGCGCTCCTTTTGCACCGTCGCGTTCGCTATGCTGGCGATGGAAAGGCTCGACGTGTTGGAAGCCAAGAGACCTTCATCGTCGATGAGTGCATCCGCCACCGAAAAGATATGTCTTTTGAGCTCCAGATCTTCGCTCACCGCCTCGATCATTAGATCACATTCGGAAATAGCGTCGAGATCATGGGAATGTGAAAGACACGAACTAATATTTTCCGCCTCAAAGCTGGTCATTTTTTGTTTATTAACGCTGGATTCGAGCAAACGATCGATATTTGCTAAACCCGCCTCGAGGGCAAGTGGGTTTTGATCGATGAGACATACATCCATGCCAGTTTGGGCTAAAACAAAAGCAATGCCATGACCCATAGTTCCGGCACCCACTACACAAGCTTTGTTAAATTGATTCATAATGTCCTCTTAAATCTAGAGAGCTTCAATGCCCATGCTAACTCCCTGACCCACACCAACGCAAAGGGTGGCAAGACCTAAGTTTTTCTTGGTGTGTTCTAGGTTATTAATCAAAGTAATTACCAAGCGAGCGCCGGAGCAACCCAAAGGGTGGCCTAGAGCAATGGCACCGCCGTTTTGATTGACTTTTTCTTCGTCTATTTTTAGCAAATCGATCACGCTTAAAACTTGAGCAGAAAAAGCTTCGTTAATTTCAACGGCGCTAAAATCGCTGATACTGAGTTTGCTCGCCTTTAAAAATTTTCCAGTTGCAGGCACAGGGCCAATCCCCATGGTCATGGGAGGCACCCCGCCTGAAGCAAAGCCTATAATTCTTGCCCAGACTTTTAGCCCGTGAGTGCGCGCATAATCGTGTGAGGCGATCACCAAAGCTGCCGCTCCGTCATTGAGCGTGGAACTATTGCCGGCGGTCACTGAGCCTCCTTCTTTAAAAGCCGCTTTTAACTTCGCTAAATTTTCAAGACTCGTGTCAGTGCGCGGGCCTTCATCACGCGATATTTTTATGGTCTCGTTTTTTCCTGCATTAAGTTCGACCGGGGTGATCTCGCGATCAAAAAATCCATTCTGTTGTGCTTTAATCGCTCGCTCATGACTTAACAAAGCAAATTGATCCTGGCGCAAGCGGCTAATGCCATAGCTTTCCGCCAAGCGCTCCGCCGTCAGCCCATTGTGTTCCGGCGGTGTGATGGTGCGCATTTTTTCATTGAAAAAACGCCAGCCGAGCGACGAATCAACCATTTCCGGGGCCCCAAGTTTATAGGCCGACGATGGTTTCGCCAAGATATAAGGAGCCCGCGACATACTTTCGACGCCACCCGCAATCACCACGCGTTGCTCCCCGCTCATAATTTTTCGCGCTGCATCAGCCACCGCATCAAGACCCGACGCACATAAACGATTGAGCGTAATAGCACTCCCGTGAACCGGAAAACCCGCAAGCAATTGTGCCATGCGCGCCACATTGCGATTATCCTCGCCTGCTTGATTGGCGCAGCCAGCTACAACTTCATCAATATCGTTAATGTCGATGTTACTTCTTTGCGCCGCTTCCCTAAAAACCAAGGCCAGCAAATCGTCAGGCCGACAATCTTTCAACACGCCGGCGTATTTGCCGATGGGGGTGCGGGCAAAACCTAGAATCACTGGATCATTTGGAAGCTTCATGGGAGATCCTTTTTGGGCTCATTACCGATTTGCAACAACTCTTTATACCTCGAGCAATAATAAAAACAGCCGCGTTCGGCACTGACCAAAAACGCGGCTATTTTTAAACAAACACCTTATTATCGAATTCTAGGACCGGAAGCCCATCGAACGCCTCCGTGATCATCATCATGGTCATTGTGGACATTATGCAAGCGATATTCTTTGCCGAGGTTTACTACGTAATCCGAATGCTGTCCGTGAGGAACCAAAGGATGGCCGCAGGATGCGTTGTGGGCGTGTCTGTTTTCTTTTTCAGCTTTAGCCCACGCGGTAGAACCATTTTGGCATGCAGCGGGATTAGCATCAGTAACCGCTATGGAATGCTCGATGACTTTATTTTCCAGCTGCTTATGCAAATGGCCATTGTGAAGATAACCAACATGATCCTCATGCTTAATCGCAGTATGTTCACAGCCTGAGCTATGTCGGTGAGGATGGTTATCGATATCGTTGAGGGAAGAGCTTCTGACGGCGTCCTTCACTGAAGAACAGGACGCAAGCAACAAAAGTGGGAGCAATAAAAGACGACTCATGATGAGACTCTCCAAATTATTGGTTAGTCCTTGATTTTTACTTAGTTCCACTAAGCGTGCAAATTTTTCATTTGAGAATGTATTCGCCCCTATCAAATCCCCCTGCCGAAATTAAAAAGCAGCGATAGATTTCGTCGCTAAATCATATTAACGAGAGAGTATTTGATGAAAGCCACCTTATTTTTTGCATTTTTTTTCATGCCCCAACTACTTTTTGGGGGCCTCTACGACGACTGCGGCTATATGAACTATGAGGAATTTTTGGCCATCCAAAAAAACGGCGGTATCCATAAGGATAAATCAAATTATTATCAGATAATTATTGACAATACAGCAGAAGCCACACTCCACGAAGTTAAAAATATATCTCGTGGCACCAAAGAAAATGACGATTACCGATTCCCTGTAGGTTTTTTTGAAAGGGCTCATTTTTATCTCAAAAAAGTTCCCAATGATTACAAAGATTTATTAAATAATTTCCCTGTATCCATCGTTGCGCCCCTATTGGGATTAAATTCCCAACAATTAAATAAGAAGACAGAAGAGTTGCTTGCAATCAGCATGCGCAAAAGCCGGGCTCTAGGGGCAGAATATTATATTGTTTTATATATTTTAGATGTGCAGGGCGATGCCAAAGCTCGCGCCAAACTTAGAGAGCAAAATAATTTTGCCGAAGCACATCCTTTGGTTCTTCTAGGCGGTTCAACAGCATCCCACTTCGCAATCAAATCGATCTTACAAAAATACTCTCCGAGGGAAGACCTAAAAAAAACCCTCAAGGTAAAAACAACCAGCAAGGATGACACGATAAATGAAATAATTAATTCCTGCAAAAACACGGGCACCTGTCTGCCATATAAATATTATGATTTATTATTTGAAAATAAATACCACTATTATTTTAAACAGTTACTAAAAGAATCAGCTCTTCTGGCTCTAAAAAAGCCGGCCCATAATTTTGGTGGCTGCCCGGAATTTGATAAACCAATTCGAGATAAATTATGGGAATATTTAAAGAATAATTATGAAGAAGAGCTCTGCGAAAAAATAATCAATCTAAAGTTAACCAAAAGAAATAATCTGTACTCTAAAAAAGCCCGCTTGATTATGAGCCGACAAGCCGACAAATATTTCGAAGAATGGAAATCAAATCCCTTTAATCAGTTCTTTGTCGAATCGGCAAAACCATACATTTCTTTTTGGGCCGAGCCCAAATTTGACCTGCCTGTCGTTGACCATTGCGCACGGGCAAGCTTTATTGCCTTGGTTTCCAAGGACGAGAAAATAATCAAAGAGCTTAAGATTCAGGCCAATGAAATTATTAAAACTTCTCTAGATCAAGAAACCAAGGAGACTCTTCTTAGTTTGCTAAATTTTGTCACCATAAAAAAAATGCCCTGGCATATTTACGATTATTTAAGAGGCATTAGACATAGTCACAATGGCGCCTATAATTTTCTTCTCAATGCCGCTCAATATGCGGTGGACCACCCGGGGATAATTTTGGGCAGGGAGAAAAATGAAGATATTAAAATTAGAATTTTACTAATGCATTATACTGTTCTTAATAGCACAAAAAATTTATTTATTTATTTGGAAAAAATGCTTTTACATCCAGATTCGCACAACAAAGCTTTAAAAATTCTTTTTGATTTTAATGATACCTCCTCTAACTATTCTCCTTATAAAAACAAAGATCAAGAAGGAAAAGTTTATAAAAATAACAATATTATTTATTCCTCAGAAGAGGAATATGAGGATAAAAATAACTATTCATACTTAAGCGACCGAGATGATGACACAGTGGTTTCCCAAAACGTGCCGATCACAGTGTTAAAGCAACTAGAAGGTTTATTGCAAGATCCCTCCAAGAAAGAGGATATTTTAACCATTTTTAGACGCTATGCCGACAATCTTTATGAACTAAAAGACCCCGAAGCACGGGAATTTTTGAAAGAATATCAGTATAGCGAACTTCATGAGCTCAGCAATTTATTTGAGGATAGTGATAATCCTTAGCTGCCTATATAAAACCTAGATCAAAGTTCTGCTTTTAGACATACTATTAGGGAAATATTAGTTATGAAACCAGCAATCGAATATGCTCACGTTTGTTACAAAAAACATGGGGCCATTGCCTACATTACTCTTAATCGTCCGCACGTTTTGAACGCCATGAATCTGCGAATGCACGAGGACCTTGGGAGCATTTGGAACGACTTCGAGGCGGATGACAGCATTCGCGTAGGCGTTCTGAGCGGCGCCTCAGAAAAAGCTTTTTGTGTGGGACAAGACTTGGTTGAACTCGCGCAGCTTAATCGCACAGGCCTAGGTGTCGTTTCTAGCTTTGGGAGCCGCCGTGAAGTGTCGGGACTTAGGTTGACTGAGCGTTTTGATCGGGTGAAACCACTGGTGGCTAAAGTGCATGGATATGCGCTCGGTGGTGGATTCGAATTGGCACTTGCTTGCGATATCATTGTTGCGTCCGAAGATGCCAAATTCGCCTTACCGGAAGCAAAACTTGGTCTAATACCCGGAGCTGGTGGAATATTTCGTTTAGGTCGACAAATGCCTGAGCGCAGCGCCCTGGGCTATCTCATGACAGGCCGAACGATGACTGCCACGAGGGCTTGGGAGTTTGGGTTAATAAATGAAGTGGTGCCGGCGGAAAAACTTGATGCCTGCGTCGATGGATGGGTGCAAGATTTGCTGCGGTCCGCGCCCCTGTCCTTGCGAGCTATAAAAGAAGCTATTTCCAAATCGGCTTTGCTTCCAATGGAGCAAGCTTTTGGCATCGATTATCATTGGGAGAATATTCGTAAGACTAGTGAGGATGCATTAGAAGGTCCGCGTGCTTTTATGGAAAAGCGCCTCCCGAACTGGCAGGGGCGCTGATGGCGACTAGCTGAGATAGTCCTCGATTCCACCATCGCGAACGGTGTCGAGCGTAAAACAATGAAATCCTCCACCAAATAATCGCCGGTGACGATGGCGGACGGGCACTACGCTAAACTTGTTGTGCTCAAGAGTTCTAATAAGTTCAGGGCAAGCGTCGTTAACAAGAACTGTTTCGGGATTCACCGAAAACACATTCAAATCAATATAGGGGCTCGTTAACACCAGATCAGTATCGCTGTATTGGGGAAAGCTGTTGGTTTTTGGCAATGGCGCAACAATCATATCCCATTTACGCAATTTTTCAGGTAGAAATTCTCGAACCTCCTTGGAACGCACCAGCAAGGTGCCCGGACGCAAAGCCAGCACCATGCTGTCGATGTGACTATCGCTCAGGCGATATATCCGATGAATGCGAAAACGTCCTTCAAGGTGGCGCTCAAGCCAATCGCAAGCCATAGCGTGATTTTCGGTCGAGATATTCGCAATAATGTCTCGTCCAAGTCGCATGCATTGGGCTCCGTCAAACATCATCTCAAAGCCTACATCGTAGGGTGCTTTTTTGGGGTCATGAATAGGTTCTGTGGGGCCGCCCGCCGTACTATTAGCATAGGACAGATCGAAGGATGCGTCGGTCATCCATGGTCGAGGCATGAGGGTCCACTTAGCACCGCGCTTAAAATAATCGGAAAAAATGGGCTTAAGAAACTGGGTTTCAAAATATCTCGATCGGATCATGGGCGCTGTCTCAATAATCTCATCACCGATAATAAGAGCTATATCGCGAACATTCAGAGGGGGAACGACCGCAGCTGACCATGCTGGAGTTTGCACGTCGGTGGTGTTTTCATTCAGATCCATAGGTCGATGCGTTTTGACTCCGAGAGACTGCAAAGCTTGCACAATTCCTTCGACATCCTCATTAAGTTCGTCGACATAGCGCTGTTTTATGGGCAGCTTGATATTGTTTCCCTTAGCCGCAGTCGGACTTCCCGCCGTCTCAAGCCGCGGATAAAACCACTCCGTCCGGGCAATGTTATCGTGAAAGAATAGATCGAAAGAAAGTTCACGTGTATGGGAAGTATAGTTTAGAGCAGAACCAACAATTACTTCCCTTAGTTGTGACCATTCATCAAAGCTATTTAACTTCATTATTTCTCCAATTTTATTTATGTTTAAGAGCTAGATCGAGGCGAAATTTCATGTAATTTTTTTTCCAAAAAAACTGCTTCTTCAAGATTTTTGGCGATGACGGTATAGCTAATCACTCGAAGAGTTTTTATAAATGTTCCGGAAAGAATGAAACCAGTTTTTGTCTCATGATTATAGGCAAGCCCTGAATCATTGAGCATACGAACAGCGCCCTCAAACGAAGGTGCTATCCACCCTCGACGCTCAACCAAAATTCGGCTTTGCACCCAGTTCTTACCAACAATGCGTTCACCAATAGCCGAGTAGATGTGAGTGGATCCCGTAATCCGTCCGTTGTATTCACTAAAGAAGACTTTGCCATCCGCACTCACGATTGCATCGGCGCTAAGATTGCCCCGATATCCAATTTTATGCATGGCTTCAGATAAACGTCGCCCACCGTCCACAATCAGAGCTATTGCATGAGGTGATAGCCCTATTGGAGGAATAACCTCAGCATCGGCAACAGGAACCGCCAGCATTTCCCCAAGCCCACTAAAATTGACACCTTGATCACTGAGATTGAATTCGGCAAAAATAGCTATGCTACCGGGAAAATAGCGCTCCACAACGAAAGAGTTACGACCATTATTAGTAAGCCATAGCCAGTTTTCCGAAAGATAGGTTCTTATGCTATCAATATCGGGCAACACAAAAGCTCTTCTTGCACCATTTTGCAAGGTTCCTTCTGTCGGACTTAACACTTCATTGCCACGACAGCCTTGGGCAAAATCTTTTTTAACGATGACTGGCACACCTTGAACAAGCAACATTTCACAAAGAGCAATTTCAGCTTGCTGCATATCGCTTAAAACAAATCCGGGCGGCGTTGGCACTGACGCACCAGCGGCAATCGCTCGAAAAATGGCTTTACTATTGGCGAGAATTCCCCCTCCCTGAAAAGCGAAGTCCGCGCCTGGGAGACTATTTTTAACGCCAAGCGAATGAGCAAGGTGTGCGACCGCACCATCGAGGGCGATGGGGACAACGGCTTGCAAACTTCGACCGCCTAGGGAGTCTTTGATGCTTTTCAAAAGCTCTTTATTGGTGATTCGATCCGCACTGAGACTTAAGGCCATTCCTGGCGGCGCAACAATTATTCGCAGCGATTCAAGTCGGGTCCCTGTTAGCTTTGCAACGTACTCAAGATGGCCATGGTCGGGTTTTTGAGGAAGCACAACGATATCGTCGTCTTTCATATGCCAAAGAATGAGCATCGCCCAGAGTGCCCATTCAGCGCTAGTCTCAAAATTATTCGCCACATAAGTATTCGGTGTGTCATTGGCAATAAGTAATCTTGTCACAATATATACTCCATACATCGACAATGAGCAAAAATGGTTTTGAGCCAACTGCCAATGAAAAATTTAATTTAACCGCGAGCTACTACTGCATATTTTTGCACTCTCATCCCAACGAGGAGAGCCATGAAGGCCGCAAGCGCTGGGAGAGAACTTGCAAGTTTCGCTCCGAAATTATCGATGAGGAGGCCCGAAAACCATGAACCTGCGGCCATACCGAGGATCATGGCAGTAACGACCACGTTCATTCCTTCATTCAGCAATTTGCTAGGAAGTAAGCGTTCGGTAAATATTTGACCAGCTATAGACGCGGGTCCCACCAGGAGGCCTGCCAAAAAAAGTGCTAAGGCCAATGCACTTATATTTGGAGCAAATGCGAAGGGAATTAACGCAACAAAGAGCATTCCGAGGCAACGAATCCACAGTGAATGAGCTGAAAGCTTGAAGGTACGGGCACCATACCAAAATCCCGCCAGCATACTGCTAAAAGAGAGTGTTGCCATTAATAATCCGGCCATGCTTTGCGAATCTAAATCATTGGCACGAGCAACAACTAAGACCTCAACCCCTCCGGCGCTTATGCCCACAAAAAATATGGCCGCAAAAATTATAAAGAATCCTGGAAAGGCGAGTGCCGATGAACGCTTTTCGTGAACTGCTTCAACGACAGGCTGAGTGGAGCGTTGAAAAGCCAGCGCCAATGCTCCCCCCACGTGGGATAACAGGCAACACGCAAGTCCGGCCAATGGATTTACCATGGTGCATAATAAGGTGGCCAGGATAGGTGCAGATATGAAGACAACTTCATCCACCACCGATTCAAAAGCATAGGCCGCTTGAAGCATTCTTTGGCGCTCTTCTGCCTCTAGGTCCCGCATGGCGTAGGTCCAACGGGCTCGGGCGATCGTCCCCGTGGATATACGAGAAGCCCCTGCAAGCGCTCCTGCTGCACATAAGGTTGCTAAGGGAGCATTATAATAAATAAGCCCGATTAAAGCTGCTGTCGCAATAAAATTCGCTGCAGCAAAAATATAGAGGATTGGGCATTGGCCAAATCGATCAACAAGACGGCCACTAAAGGGCGCACATAGGGCCATGCCACCCATTGTGAAAGCCGCAACCACGCCAGCCGTAGTATAGGAACCGGTGAGCCTCGAAATGGGCAAAACTATCGCAAGAACGATCATCCCGGCAGGCAAACGCCCGAGAAAGCCCGCCAAACTAAAGCCAATAGAGCCTGGGATAGCAAAAAGCTTCAGATAGAAACTACTCATTTTTTCCATCCTAAAGTTAAGCCATGCTCATAAGGAAGATTTTTGGTGGTTGTGACATTAACAAATCCAACTTGAGCAAGCCAAAGTTCCCAATCCTTCGCCGGATAAGCCATCCCTTGGCCACTCGCCAAAACATTTAAATATAGGGATAGACGTGCGGAATAGAGACCAAAACGCTCATCATCGGAAACGTTGTAACCATAAAGAATAATTTTCCCTCCCGAAGGCAAGGCATCGAATGCTTTTTTCAGCAACAATAAAATTTCGGTTTCAGAAAAAATCTCGAGAACATGGCTGAATAAAATTGTGTCGGTATTCTTCGGGAATGGGTCAGAAAACAAATCACCCGGATGTAAATGAATTCTGTCTTTACTATCTGATTGCCTAGCAATTGATGCCGCATCGGTGACGGTGGGCAAATCAAAAATTGTGATATTCATATCGGGATAATGCGATAACAAGGCATTTGCAGTGGTGCCGTCATTCCCTCCTATATCGAGCAGATTTCGGACTGAAGCGAGCTCAGCGCACTCTAAGAGGCCACTCATCGACCTAAGGGTAAATGCCCCCATGGCCGCATGAAATACACGCTGAAGCTCAGGATTATGGGCTAGACGTTGATAAAGCGTAGGCTCGGTACCCGAGTATTCGGCAAGCGCGGTTTTGTTTGTTCCATCACTCAGTGCGCCTGTCATGTGAACAAAAGCCGGATAATAAATTTTCTGCCAACCTAATAAAATATGTCGCCAACTGTCTTCGCCATCACAGCTTAATAGCTCTTCGGCTACTGAGGAATTTTCGTAGCGGCAGTCTTCTTTATTTATGAGCTCAGTGGCACAAAGAGCATGCATGAGGATTCTTAGCTTATCCGCACGTAAACGAGAGAATCGGGTAATCTCTTCGAAGCTTGATTTGGGGTTTTCAGAAAGGAAAGTAAAAATATTAAATTCAATTCCGGCTACCACTGCATTAAATAAAGCGGGCCCGTTTACGATAAGGTCGAAACGTTCGCGTATTCGCTTATTTTGGCAATTTTCTAACATGGCAAAATCCTCTCATTTGGTAATTTGGAATTATTTCTATGGGTAATATCCAAAAGAAAATTGGCCAGGCGGCTAACGCCTTCCTCAATCTCATGGGGTCTAAGAAAGCTGAAGGAAAGTCTTACTTCGTTATTGCCGTCATTATTCAGGTGAAATAGCGACATCGGCGTCCAAAGCACGCCGTAATTCGAAGCACAATAATCAAGCAGAGCCATGTCAGCTGCCACGGGTAAGCGCATGCGAAGAAAAAATCCTCCGCGAGGACGATTCCATGATACCTGCGACCGTTGGCCACTAAGCTCGGCCATGCGATCCAGGGCATCCAGAAACAAGCCCAGGTTTCTCTGGTAGAGCACCGATTTTTCGCGCTCGATAGCCGCTATGGAGCCATCTTTTGAAAGAATCATTCCCGCTATGATGGCCTGACAAATGGGTGACGTGTTCAGGGTGGTCATGCTCTTTATTTTAACGAGTTCATGAGCAAGATGGCGGCTCTTATTGCCGCTGTCTTGAACAGGTTGATCAGCAATTACATAACCTACCCGCACGCCGGGCAAACAACTTTTTGCAAAGGTGGCGATAAAAATAACGCGCTTAAACTTGTCCAATGCCTTTAACTTCGGGATCTCTTCTCCCGCTGCTGCTGTGAAAGCATAGGCATTATCCTCGATGAGAAAAAAATCATGACGTTCAGCCAATTCTAATAGTTGTCGACGCGCGTTGAGATCAAGCAGATTGCCTGCTGGATTGGAAAAATCAGGCGCAACATAAAGCGCTCGAATCGGCCGATTCATACGAAAAGCCTTAAGACATTCTTCGTCGAGCTCTTCAAAATCGATCCCTTGGGCGCCTTCATTAATGCCTTTGACTGCAATCCCGAGTAATTTTGCAACTCCAATCACGCCCGTATAGCAAGGGCTAACTACCGCCAGCTGCTGCTTTGAGGAATGAAAAAGCGCTCTAAGAACAATAAATAAAGCCTCCTGCGCTCCCACGGTAATCACCAAAGAATCAGGCGCCAATGCCATGCCATCATCCCGTTTTAATGCAGCGGCAATAACATCGTTTATCAACCCACCCGTTGGGCCATAGTGGTACAAAATATTTCGCGCTTGCGCCGGGCTAAAGCCACGCTTGTGACAAACATGCTCAAGGTAGCGATTAATATAACGCTCAATATCCATGTCACAAAGATGATCCGGGTTAGGCGCCCCTGCCGCAAACGATATGGCCCGGGGATATCTCGCCGCAACCTCATTCAAAAAACTGATAGAACCTAGGACTGGAGCCGCTAAGGCTGGATGTAGTTGAGAAGCTAGGAGCATGCGGCTTGCTCCTCGGTCGACATGCGCTTGCGCCCATCAGCCCATCGCTCGATTTGGGCGAGGACATCGGGACTATTCATGCGCATTGCCTGGACGTAAGCAAACTCCGCCATATATTCGCAAAAACGATCGCGAGGTTCTTGGGCGAGGGCCAACATGCGGCGATTCTCTACCACGGCGGGCTTGGCAAACGCATTAACTGCGGCGTCGACGCGTGCCTCAATTTCGGAACTTGGAACAACTTCGT
Organism: uncultured Myxococcales bacterium; assembly: GCA_964368985.1. Lineage (GTDB taxonomy): Bacteria > Myxococcota > UBA727 > UBA727 > JABDBI01. The sequence continues at coordinate 19,654 of CAYJDW010000013.1, forward strand.
CGCAAATATTTCGAGCTTCAGGATCTGTTGCGTAAATTTTTCGCCCAGAAAGAATTACCTGGCGCGTCAATCGACTCCCGCCAACGAGAAGCATGCGAAGATTGGCAGCTCCAGGGACAATGCCTTCCTGTGCGGCGGGAAGAGAGAAATAGGCATCATCGGCGGCGATAACCTTGTCAAATACCAACAAAAGCTGCATGCCCCCGCCAATCGCGAATGAATCGACGGCGGCAATCCAAGGTTTTGTAATCGTACGTGTCTCGACGGGGGATTCAGCTAAAAGTCCGTGGAGAATTTTGCTAATATAGCCAAACTCCCGTCTAAGCAGAAAATCCAGAAAGGAAATTCTTCCAGCATGAAGATCGGATAAGTTAATCCCAGATGAAAATACTCGTTTGCCTCTATAGCGCGGGTGCTCCATGATACCGCCCCGCAAAACTCCTACGCCTATCCGGTTATCCAAAAGGATAAGGTCAACCGCCGTTTCCATGTCGTCAATCAAGCGATCGCTCTCCGCATTGAGTTGAGATTGATTATTCACCGTTAAATAAGCCGCATTTCCCCTGCGCTCAAGTAAAATTAACCCAAGATCTACTGTGTCACATCGCTGTAACTCGGAAAGCAAACTCAATGCTCTCGCGCTGGGCAACAGCATTGAATCGGCAAGATGCAAACCCGCCGATGGTTCTCGTAATATGCCGCGTAAGAATATACCCTGATCAATCTCAAAACCCTCTTTATGGGCCTGGATACATTCCCGCTCGGACTCTATTTGTCCACGTGTAGGCAAAACCCCTGGAAAGCGATCCGCCGCCTTAAAAACCAAGTCTGAAATTTGGCAATACCTACTAAAATTGTCGGTCAGAACGGAGTAAACTTCGTGTGCATGCCGGTCAATAAAGCTGCTGCGCAGTGGGCGTAGCCTCGAGAGAATGCGCTGGGCAAGCAAGCTTTCATCTACAGACCGGTCTTTTTTTACCGGAAGCTGCGCCATAAATTCTTGCCCAAAATAAGCGTAATGGGCAAGAACCTTGGCATCATCTTCCAATGTTTTACCGAGCACTGGATTTATTAAAAACCACTCTTCGAGATTCACTTGGCCACCGCTTTTTTTTCGGCAAGTTCTCCATTAATACGAAGCCTCCTAAGCTCCCGGTCGCAGGCTGCAAGATAAGTTCCTCGAGCATCCTCAAAAGTAGTGGTTTGAGCTTCTAACACGAGTTGGCGACGGATAGAAATTTCCGCGCCCGACAAATTAGCGAAGCGCAAATCGAGCAGAGATATGAATTCCGGACTAATTTCACCTATTTCATCAACGAGGCCTATTTCTAGTGCCGCTTGAGCAGTGATTTCGCGGGTTCCTAAAATAAGTCGCCGACTCCAAGCTTGGCCTATTTGATTAGCGAGACGGTGTAAGGCCATTCCCGGCCAAATTTGACCATCGTTGACTGGCATCACTAATCGAAAGTCATTTGACACGACGCGGTAATCGGTGGCAAGAAGCAAATCCAAAACCGGTCCCCCCATCATCCCCGAAGCAGTGCAAATCGTTAGCGCTCTAAGCCGTTCGAGACGACGTACTGTCCTTTCCCACTTATTCACGTCGTTGATTTCGACATCGCCTGGCCAAAAACCACGATTCAATTCACTTGAAGCCAAGCAAAAAATCACCGTATCCGCGCCCTGCCCCTCGGCGTGGGCGCAAAAGCTATTGACTTGCTCATCCAATTCCCGAAGAGGCAGTCCAACCCGGACCTCCAATTGCAAGGGCGGGCTTTTGGTATTTCCTACGACCCAAATATTTGCACTCATTATTCCCTATCCATAGTTAAATTCTACATCCAGCGAAGCAAAGCCATTTCTATTGTGGAGCCCGGACCCATCGCCATCATGACGCCATAATCGCCGGCAACGGCCAAAGCTTCAAAAAAGAGCCGTTCATAAGAAAACAAAAAAGACCCACTAGAGACATTGCCGTAGTCACGCAAAATCCCCAAAGTGTGTCGCAATTCATGCCGGGTTAAACCTAAATTCACCCGCACGGAATCAATAACTTTTTTGCCGCCGGAATGAACAATCCAATGCTTGATTTCTGATTGAGATATGCCGCTTCCGTGAAGAAGTCTTTGCAGAGCTGGTCCAGCGTGAGCACCCACCACATACGGCACCTCTGGGTCAAGAAAGAAGCTGAACTTAGCATGGTGTTCATCCCAATCGTAACGCATCGCCTCAATAGCATCAGGAATGAGGAGGCTTGAAAAACGAAGAACAGATGGAAAGGAATTTCGTGGTCCCTCTTCAGGTCGCGGCGCAACCACGGATACCGCTGCTGCTCCATCGCCAAATAAGCTATTAACCACCGAGGTTCGCATGGTGCCATCAAACACGTAGGCGGCAGAACATGCCTCTATGCATACCAGCAAAGCGACTTGCCCGGGATGGGTACTGGCCCAGGCGGTGACCGTTGAAAGAGCGTTAAGTCCTGCATTGCAGCCCATGCCAACGATATCGAGCCGGGAACACTCATTACTAAAACCCATTTGCTTAATTAGTAATGCGCTGAATCCCGGCGTAATAAATCCCGTGGACGAGACACAGCATAAATGGTCAATGTCGAGGATGCTCAGATTTCCCTGTAGGAGGCAACGCTCAATAGCTTCCCGGGCCATGGCGATGCCAATCCGTGCATGCTTTTGAATCAGCTGTCCTTGCGTCTCAAAATGCCGATTGCCGTTGGCGTCTAGGGGAGGCAAGCATAAATGGCGACGCTCAATCCAACTGTTCAAGAAAATGGCCGCGATTTTTGGATCTTTAATTCCTAGGATATCAATGGCCTCGCGTTGGGTATAGACATCCGGCGAGGATGCCGTACCAACACCCGTGATCTGCGGCCACCAGGAACCTTGCTTCTCATAAATTAAACTTAAGTCGAAAGCAGCTGATAGTTTATTCGGGTTCATCATTGATACTGTCTAGCTTTATCCAAAATATTTACAGCAATTTTTTCCTAAACTTAGATAATTTAAGATTTTTGCAATTTCGCCATCGCTAATATAATTTTTTACAAAAAATGCAATGGCCTCAACAATACGAAAATCGCATTTCTCGAAGTAATCTACCCAATACCTTTCAAACGTAGTTATGGGTTTTTAAAAGGCCATGAGTTAGGCCGCGCGCCTAAGCCTATTTACCTGTGGCTAAGGAGTTATCAACGGTATTAATCCGGAAAATTCTTAAGACTTTGATAAGCCTAAATGAGCCACTACTTTAGCACTGAGCTCCTTCCATAGCGCTTTGCCCACGGCTTCCTCATCTACCATCAAATGGCGAAAGCCATAATTGTCGTGGGCAAAACGATTGTCGACGATATCGAGAATCCAATGGCTGAGCTGGTGCTTTTCGATAATGGTTTTTAGGCTCTCGCTTGGGACAAGCTCGTCGTATTTGTCGATCAAAACCAGGGTGGGCAGATTATTGTTTTTGAAATGCAGGTCTTCCAAGGATTTTTTAATGGCAAAAAGCGACTGGTAGGCTGCCACAGAGGTACCTGAGTTCGCGCGATAGTGTTTGGGGCTGCGGCTGGGCATGGTGAAGCTGCGACCGAACCAAGAAATCATGGAGATTGCGGCTCGCGAATACCAAGGCGTAGCTATGGCTGGGGCGATCAAAACCATTTTGGCAATGTGTGGATCATATTCTTCTTGATGAGCAGCAAGCCATTCTAGAGCCACCAAAGCACCCAGGGAAAAGCCTACAAAATAGATCGGCACGCCTAAAGCTTGGGCCTTTTTTTGAGCACTAACAAAAGCTTCGGCAAATTGCTCGCGCCAAATAGTTTCATTAACATGGGCCATTTGGCCTTCAGCGCCACTATGCCCAAACAAAGCGAAGCGCATGACCAAGGCACCGTGGGCCGTTAACATGTTCGCCCAACCATCCATTTTACCTGGTTTTAGGTTGAGCCCATGCAGCAAGATCACTATTGCTTGAGTTTTGGGCCCTATTGGCTCATCTATCCATAAAGAATTTTCTAAAAAACGTGAATCTTTGTCAGTTTTCATTAAGCCAACCGTTGTACAGCTAACGATACAACTACTGGTAATCGCTAGGGTAATTGCTATAACAAGCCTCTGGTAAATACTCATTTCACTCCTGAGTCTAATGAGTGGTGGATTGACAAGCAGCAATTAGTAATCTTTTATAACACGACTGATTTTTAGGCATTGAGAACGAGGTATGTAAATAATGGTGGTTATTCGACTAGCACGCGGCGGCGCTAAAAAACGCCCATTTTATCGCGTTGTTGCAGCAGACCAAAGAATGGCGCGCGATGGCCGCTTTATTGAACAAGTCGGCACTTTTGATCCCCGCGTGGATAAAGGTTCTATCAACTTGAAAATTGATCGAGTTGAACATTGGATGAAAGTAGGCGCTCAACCAAGCGATACCGTTAAATCTTTGATTAAGAAATTTAGAAAATTGGCACCAGTTCAAGCTTAAGTGCTTCTTAATTTCTCGAACTAAAAGCACCAAGATCGGAAAGCTAGCTTTCAGGTTTGTGGTGTTTTTTATATTGCCGACTGGTGAATATGACTGACTTAGTATTACTTGGCTATGTAGCCAAAGCCGTGGGCCTTAAGGGCGGGCTGAAGCTGAAGCTTTTAAATATTGAGAGCGAATCTTTGGTGGAAGGCTTAAAGCTGACGATCAAACAGGGGAAGCTCGCGCCCCAAGAACTTGAAATCATCACGCTCGAGGGCGATGGTGATCGGGTTTATTTGGAAGGTATTATTGATCGCACCATGGCCGAGGCGCTGCAGGGCAGTGAAGTTTATATTCATCGGGCTGATTTACCTGAAACTTTGCCGGATGAATTTTATCTCAACGATTTGATCGGCGCCGAAGTTAAGCTGCAGTCTGGAGAATTGGTGGGTCACGTTGTGGCCTTCGCCTCTAATACAGCTCAGACATTGCTGGAAGTAAAAACCTTGCCTGGTCACGTCGTGAGTATTCCTTTGGTGCCAGCCATTGTGATCGAAATCGATGAAGTAAAAAAATGCGTCATCATTGATCCCCCCATCGGTCTTCTTGATCTGGTGGACTAATGGTGACCAGTTTACGCGCTACTTTTATCACCATGTTTGAGCAGCCCATCAAGGCCTGGCTCGATAGTTCAATCATTGCTCGGGCTCGCCAAAAAGCTATCTTAGACACCCACATCGAAAGCATTTTAGACAGTGTCGGAGGCAATCACCATAAAGTGGATGATACTCCCTATGGGGGTGGCCCCGGTGAACTCATGCGCATCGATGTGATCGAGCCCTTGATTAGCCAAGCTTTAGCGCGTCACCCGACTATTGAACGCCAAGCCAAACGAGTGATTTTGCTTGACCCAGCCGGAAAGCCTTTTGATCAGGCCGGAGCAAAAAGACTGGCACGCTATCAAGAATTGATTTTTGTTTGCGGTCGCTATGAGGGCATTGACGCTCGCATTCATCATTATGTCGACGAGGCCATCTCGGTGGGCGATTTTGTATTGAGCAGCGGCGATGTGGCGGCCATGGTAGTTTTTGATAGCACGGCTCGTATGATTGAAGGGGTTTTGGGAAATCTCTCCTCCATCGAACATGAAAGTCATTTTCATGGCCGACTTGAATCGAGCCATTATACGAGGCCGATAAAATATCAGGGACATCTTGTGCCGCAAGTGTATCAAGGCGGCAATCATAAGGAAATTGAGATTGCTCGTGAGAGAGAATCCATTGTCAAAACGGCGCAACTGAGGCCTGATTTGGTGAAAATTAAGCCGCTTAGCGACCATGAAATAAAATTATTAATGAACTCTGAACAACCAGATATTTATCCGTGGCAAAAAAATCATGAATAGACTTTGCATCGCCCTTTTGCACCATCCTGTCGTGGATCGCCATGACCAACTTTATACCACCGCCATCACCAATATCGACGTGCACGATATTGCTCGATCATCGTGTACTTATGGCCTTGATCAATATTATTTGGTCTCACCTATCACCGCTCAACGGGAACTGGGACAAGCCATCGCTGATTTTTGGATCAGCGGAACCGGACATCGACGCAACAAAGATCGCGCTCGCGCCATGGGTTTGGTGAATGTGCAGGCCGATTTTCAGGCGTGCGTCGATCGCGAACACGAGTTGACTGGGCAAAAGCCTCTGATTATCGCCACGAGCGCCAAACTTTGTGAGCATAAAACCATTCCTTATCCTCGCGGCACCGAACTTATCAAGGAACAAAAAAGCACTATTTTGGTTTTTGGTACGGGCTATGGTTTAGCACCAGAAATTCTTGATCAGTCAGATTTTTTACTCGAGCCTATTTACGGCCGCGACGATTACAATCATTTGTCGGTGCGATCCGCCGCTGCCATTATTCTCGATCGATTAGTGGCACGCTAAAAGGTAGCCCATGACAGTAGAGCCCAAAAAAATCCCCCACTATTTAAACTATGTGGTGGGCGCATCAACGCCTGAAGACATTATGCTGGGCTTTTTTGAAGCCACCGAAGCTCTCGGCATAAAGCTTTACCCTGCTCAAGAAGACGCCATCATGGAGCTCATGAGTGGCAAAAATGTTATTTTGGCGACGCCCACCGGCTCGGGAAAATCTTTAGTCGCAACGGCCCTTCATTTTAAGGGCTATGTCGAGGGCAAACGCTCATATTATACCTGCCCCATCAAAGCGCTCGTGAGCGAAAAGTTCTTTGCTTTATGTGATCAGTTCGGCGCCGAAAACGTCGGCATGCTCACCGGTGACGCCAGTATTAATCGCGACGCTTCAATCATTTGCTGCACCGCCGAAGTGCTTTCGAACTTAAGTTTATGCGAAGGCAAAGACGCGCAAGTTGACTACGTCATCATGGACGAGTTTCATTATTATTCGGACACCGAACGCGGCGTCGCATGGCAGCTACCTTTGCTGTGCCTTCCGCAGGCAACTTTTTTGCTCATGTCGGCCACTATCGGAGATTGCGAACCGGTCAAACGCTCTTTGCGCGAAAATACCGGCCACGAGGTTGCCGAGATTTTAAGTGTTAATCGGCCTGTTCCTTTGGATTATTCCTACAGCGAAAATCCGCTTCATGAGACTTTGGCAAAACTTATTTCGGAGCGAAAATATCCCATTTACGTCGTCAATTTCACCCAGCGTGATTGTGCTCTTGAAGCGCAAAACGCCATGAGCGTGAATATTTGCACCAAGGAAGAAAAAGCTGTTATCGATAAAGCCCTCGCTGGTTTTCGTTTTGACACACCTTTTGGCAAAGACATCAAGCGTTTTATCCGCCACGGCGTAGGCATTCATCACGCCGGGCTCTTGCCCAAATATCGCCTTCTCACGGAGAAATTAGCGCAAGGTGGTTTGCTTAAAATTATCATGGGTACGGACACTTTAGGTGTAGGCGTCAACGTGCCCATTCGTACCGTGCTTTTCACCAAGTTGTGCAAATTTGATGGAGTGAAAACCGGCATTTTAAGTGTGCGAGATTTCAAACAAATATCCGGCCGCGCCGGCCGCAAGGGTTTTGACGATGCGGGCTCCATCATCGCGCAGGCCCCTGAGCACGTCATCGAAAATAAAAAGGCCGAAAATCGGGTGGCGGCTGATGGTCAAAATCGCAAGAAAAAAATCGTCAAAAAACCCGCTCCCACTAAAAACTATGTTCATTACGATGACAATACTTTTCAGCGTTTGATCAACGATCCGCCGGAGCCTTTGACCTCACAGTTTCGCATCACCCACGGCATGATCATCAGCGCCTTGATGGGCCTCGAAAATAACGGCAATCCTGGCTATAAAAATTTGATTGGTATTATCGCTCGCTCCCATGAAAGCGATAAAAATAAATCCAAGCATCGCAAGCGCTGTGCGCAGCTCTTTAAATCATTGGTGCAAGCAGCCATCTTTAGCATCGTCAAAAATCATCTCACAGGCGCGCGTATCGTTGCCAACGAATCTTTGCAGCAGGATTTTTCGCTCCACCATACTTTGTCGCTCTATTTGATCGAGGCATTGAGCGTGCTTGATCGCAATCACCCGGAATATGCGCTCGATGTTTTGAGTCTGGTTGAAGCCATTGAAGAAAATCCCAATGCAATATTAAATCGCCAGGTAGAAAAAAATAAAAACGACGCAATGGGCGCCATGAAAGCAGAAGGTCTTTTATATGATGCTCGCATGGAAGCTTTGGAAAAAATCACCTACGATAAACCCTTAGCCGAATTTATTTATGCCACATTTAACGAGTTTGAGAAAAAACACCCGTGGGTTTTGGAAGAAAACATCCACCCCAAATCCATTGTGCGCGATATGTTTTCTCGAGGCGCAACCTTCAATGAATACGTGCTCGAATATGGCTTAGCTCGAGCAGAAGGCTTGTTGCTGCGTTATTTATCACAGACCTTTAAAACGCTTGTGCAAAACGTTCCTGACCAATATAAAAACGATGAATTACTGGACATCATTGCCTATGTGCGCACCATTCTCGCGCGCGTAGACACCAGCTTAATCGACGAATGGTCGAGTTTATTTGAAGCTAGACCCGAAGAAAAAGCAATCAAAAAAGAAGGATTAAAATTGATGACTTTCGATCCGCGCGTGAACCAAAAAGCCTTTTTGGCCAAAGTACGCGCCGAGCTTTTCCACTTGGTGCGACTCTTATCGCAAAAGAATTATGAAGATGCTTTATCGGCGATCGCAAATCCTGGCGATTGGTCCGTCGAGAAATTAGAAGAGGCTTTCGCGCCATTTTATGCTGAATACCAAGAGCTCATAGCTGACCCGAGAGCGCGTAATCCGCAGCTCACTCAAACCAAAAAGCTAAGCGAATCAAGCTATAGCGTTTTCCATACTTTGCTCGACAATCTCGAGGAAAATACCTGGCATTTGAGCGCAGAGATCGACCTTGATGTCCAGCGGGAAGAAAGTGCGCCATTTTTGAGTTTGGTGGGGATTTCGGGGTAGGGGCATTTTTGCATAAATATTTAATAATTATTAAGCTTGGGATTTACCTCAACAACTCCTCTCCCGCTTGCAGGAGAGGCCAGGGCCCCATTTAAAAGCTAAGGCATTCTGCCCTGCAAACTCTCCACAAAACCCACCACTTCATCAATAACCGGCGGAGCAACCTCGCCATTCAACACAAAATTCCGGTCATAAGATTCAAACGGTTTAACCCTAAAATTGCGATTACTGCGACTTGTCTTCTTCAAATCTTCGATCATACGCGGAGGCGAAAAAACATCTTTGCTACTAAAGATCGAAAGCGTTGGGCGGGCATTTTTGAGAAGGCGCTCAACTGTCTTGGCGCTTGCGTCCATCCAGGTGCGCCAAAACTGAGCACTGGCGCCTCGAATATTGGCGCTATCTGGGAAACGGCCAGCATTAAAAGAGGTGAAAAATCCCTTCATACTTTCCTTCTGATTCGCTAAGCGATTTTTGCGATTAAAATCATGTGCGCTTTCATGTGCACGGCTAAGGCCACCGACCCACATCTCTTCCAAACTGCCAATGATGGGCGATAAAAGCACCACGCCGCTCGCTTCCTTGGCGCTTTCCGACAAGGACACCACTTGAGCTCCTTGCGTGGTGGTGAGCAAGACGAGGCGCACTTTATCGTCGGTCATGCTAAGCTTGCCGCGAATAAATTGATAAACCTGGTCAAGGTCGCGAGCGAGAGCCGAAATACCTTCGCTTTCCAGATCTTTTTGAGAATTATTTTGACATGAGGTGCTGACCTTTTTGGTACAGGTGCGCTTGTCATAAGTCACCACGAAATATCCGCGATCTGCTAAAGCCTTGGCCCATAAAGTGCTCACCTCGATTACTTCAGGATAGGTATCCACGCCATCACCGGCGGCCTCACCTCTACGAGAAACATTGCCGGAGCCCGGCACAATGATGATGAGTGTTTTGGGCAAGGCTTTTTTTTCCGGACGAAAAACGTCGGCATTAAGAATGCCGTCGCCATCCGGCAAGGCTAAAGGAATAGTCAGAGCAACTTGCTGATGGAAAGATTTTTTTGGCGCCGGTGGTAGAATTTTAGACTGTGACACGGGTTCATACAACTGCATCGGTCCAACAATGGGCGGTCCATTTGAAGGCGAAACACAAGCGCCAACCAGAATTATGAGCGCACAGGAAACTTTATTGAGCAGTCTAGCCATAGTCACACCGTAGTTATTTCTTAGGCACCATCTCACATAGCGATGACAATGCAACCGCGGATTATTCATTGGGCAATTTGGTCTTTTAAAATTTTGGATTGCTGCCAATATTCATCGGACTCTACGAACTTCCCCTTTGCCCCCGGACTAAGATCATGACCCAGATTTCCCACATCGATCACATTGCCATTGCCGTTCACCGCATCAGCGAAGTGAAAGATTTTTATGAACAAGCCTTGGGCCTAAGCATTTCAAGTATCGAAGAAATGCCCGAACGTGGGATTCGCACGGCTTTTATCCAGGTCGGCCAGAGCATGATCGAGCTGATTGAGCCTATGCATGAACAATCCGAAATTTCGGCATTTCTGAGCAAACGAGGCCCAGGTCTGCACCATGTTGCGTTTCATACGCCCAATATCAAAAAATCCACTGAGCAGGCAAAAGATCAAGGAGTTAAGCTAATTTATGACCAAGATCAGCCTGGCGCCCATCATACACGGGTAAATTTCATCCACCCCAAATCAAGCGGGGGGATTTTGCTGGAATTGGTCCAAAAGGAGCCCAAAAATTGATCCTCACTTTACCAAAAATCTCAATGGGCCATGCTTAGGCAATGAATCCCTTCACCATGGCCATGCTGCTTCTCATCCGCGGCTATCAAATTATTATCAGCCCCTTTTTGAGGCATCGCTGCCGCTTTTTCCCCAGCTGCTCAGCCTATGCCCACACTGCATTTACTAACTCTGGATTCTTTATAGGAATGTATTTGACTATAAAGCGTTTGCTAAAGTGCCAGCCCTTTCACGAGGGAGGCTTTGATCCGGTGCCAATATGCAAGAAAAAATAAGTCCTCCAAAACCTGAGCGTGTGCTCATCACTGGCAATGCAGGTGCATTAGGCAAAGCTCTGGTCGCTGAATTACTCAAGGATCCAAGCCTAAGTTTGATAGGCGTGGATCGCCGACCGCTTAATCCAGTTCCCGAGGGCCTCGCCCATTATCCGCTCGATTTAAGGCGTAAATCCGCCATTGAAGCACTGCGAAAAATCAAGCCCCAAAGTATCATTCACCTTGGTGTGATTAGAAATCCTCAGACCCATCGTCGTAAAAAAGCCAATGCCTATTATTTTAACTTGGAATCCACCACACAACTCTTGCGTCTCGCGGAAAGCTTGCCCATTAGAAAATTTGTTTTTCTTTCCACTGCTAATCTCTACGGTCCTTCCGCCAATACGAGCGGCCTCTTAACCGAAGATTTGCCGCTGCATGGCGCCAACAAAAGCCCCGAGTTTCGGGACTTGGTATCGCTCGACATGATGATGCAATCGTTTTTTTGGAAACAACCAAAAACTCAAACCATCATTCTAAGGCCCTGCCATATCGTTGGACCTGACTTAAGAAATGCTCCCTCTCGCTATTTAAAACTCGATACCATGCCCACCATCCTCGGTTTTGACCCGATGTTGCAGCTCTTACATGAGTCTGACTTGATTCGTGCCGTCGTACTCAGTTTGCGCTCCAAAGCGCGGGGTGTATTTAATCTAGCGGGCAATGATGTGGCTCCCCTTTCTCGCATTATCCGGGCTCTCGATCGGCCAACCATTGCTATGCCAGAGCGCCTGCTTAAACTCTTTGCTGCGGGGACTTTTTTCTCGCGCCAATCGAGTTTTCCCGTCGGTGAACTGGATCATCTCAAATACTCCTGCATTATCGACGATATGCGCGCCCGCGAAGATTTGGGCTTCCAGCCTAAAAAGTCGCTCTCCGCTATACTAAAAGAGATCGCCAAGGTTTACGCACAGCAGGTGGCGGCGCGAGTGCGTTGAGACGATTTGAAAAAGGCGCCCAGCAAGATGCATCGTCATTGCGAGCCCAGCGCGCGGCAATCAAAAACCTGGTGGCACCGCGCCTGGATTGCCCCGCTATGCTCGCAATGACGGCTCCCCACGGCTTCGTATCTATACTTAATTAAATTTTCCTCACGGATTAAATTATCCATTCCAATAGTTTCATATCCAAGCTCTACCAAGCCATAGGTTAGACATTTGAAAACTAAAGCGCTATTAGTTACTATTTTAGTTCTCTCATCATCGCTCTTTTCTTTCGATGGTTCACTTAACGAGCCCGACAGAATCCAAATACAATGCGCAGCCAAGCAGTATAAGACTCATTTATCAACACAATATTTCTGTTTAGTAACTAAATATATTCATATCGTTTTATCAACTTCGACACGAAAAGAAGAAACAAAAAAATGCGAGCGACTTGATGAGCTTTTAGACCATCTAGAAGAAAACGATTGGTCAGCTCTAGAGATTCATAATTTTATCATGACGCAAATAGCCCCTTTTTCGGATATCTTTGGGCAGAACTTCGCCAAAATATGCAAAGCCATATTATTATTCACGCGACCTGAGTGCACGGTGTGCTGGAGCGCACCAGCAAGCGCTATCATGCCGTGCGGTCACATGCCATGCTGCCACGATTGCCTGGAACAACTCCCAAGCCCCGCCTGCCCCCTATGCCGCGTTGAATATACCGATCTCGTCGCGCTCGATGAAGTGTATGCCCTTAAAGCATGCAATGGCTGCCAAAAAATTCCACCAGACATGCTGATTATTGATTGTAAGCATTTACTGAATTGCGAAAAATGCTTCACGGCTTTCTGTCCCCTATGTAAAAAAAGTGACGCGAAAGCGCGTAAAATATTTCTGCATGATCCAAACCATCAAGATGAATAATTCTCTTTTTTTGGCCTGCCTGCTATTCGCTATTAAAACACTTTCGGTTGGCCATGACCTGCCAGAAAAATCCTCTTTCACCTTCTTAAGATCTCATCCACTTTGCTATTTTGCTTATCTCCCAACCTCTTTTGTCATGAAAGCACGCCCAGACACAAGCAACCCAACCAACCTCAAAAAACCCACCAGAAACGAAAACCAAATCCGCGAGCTTCTCATCATTGCTTCAGAGAATTACCTTTTAATCCTTCCTCGCATTCTTGGATGCGGTGCCTGCCAATATGCGCACACGGCTTTTTCATCAGCGCTCTATCAACACTATTTGCACCGCAAAAATGAAGTGGAGGAGTTCCAAAAAATTTTAAATCAAAGCCCCTTTGTGCCCGAAGAAGCAGCGCGATTTTTACGAGAAGAAATGGGACCGTTTAAAGGAGAATACGCGAAACTCTTTTATGCTCAGTGCATGCTCGCTTTAGAAGGTACAGCTCCCTGCCACGATATTTGTGTTGAAATCCCATAGATTGGGCCACTTTATTAAATTTATCGAACACTCAAAGCGCCAAAACACACCTCATCATCAAAGAACAATTACCAAAAGACTTAGCGCAGGCGCAACAAAGTGCCGGTCGCTAATGAGGGGTGGAAAAATGAAAAAAATAATGGTTGTTTTGAGCTTGGGTTTTCTCGCTGCTAATATCGCTTCCGCTGATGCTATGTCAGGCCCAAAAGCTTATTGCCGAAGTGACGACGGTAAAAAGGTTGTGCGGGTCAAACCCACAGCTTTCGGTAACGATATGCAAGCTGAAGTTTATCACAAGGGCGCTATTCAATATATATTGAAATGTGAATTTAGCGATGATTATCTCTATTATTGCACCGATGGAGATCTTGCTATTCCACGTGTATTTACCCTACAGCATGACGGAGAGACTGGCCTTTATGAAGGTAACCGCCAGACTACCCCGTTAAACTGCCGTCTCTACTAGACTTAAAGCTATTTTCTGTTCGTCGCTAAGCTTGCCACTCGCCCAACAACGATGGGCAGGCTTAGCCCAAAGCTTTTAAGCCTTAACGTAGCGCGTAGGATCATCCACTCGAGCGTCTTTAAATCCCTTAGCGCGATAAAAACAAGTGGCGCATTTTCCGCATGCCAAATCACCCACCGGGTCATAGCAACTATGGGTCATGGCATAATCCACTCCTAGCGCTATTCCTCGCTTTATGATGTCGGCTTTGCTCATGTTTACTAAGGGCGCATGAATAGTTATTTTATGACCTTCTGCGGCACTTTTCACTGCTAAATTCGCCATTTTTTCAAAGGCCGCAATGTAATCAGGTCGACAATCGGGATAACCTGAATAATCGTGAATATTAGCGCCAAAAAATATATCATCCGCCTCATTCACCTCGGCATAAGCTAAGGCCAAAGAAAGCATGATGGTATTTCGCGCAGGGACATAAGTGGTGGGGATACTTTTCTCGTCATCCACATGATAAGCCTTCACGTCGATCTTGTCGGTCAACGACGAGCCACCAAAGGCCCGCAAATCCAGATTCATGACTTGATGTTTCGCGACACCAAAATGCTTCACCACCCGTTCAGCAGCTTTCATTTCCACTTGATTGCGCTGACCATAAAAAATCGTGAGGGCTTGAATTTGAAAACCCATATCTTTGGCGATTGCTAAAGTCGTGGTGGAATCAAGTCCGCCGGATAATAAAATGACGGCATTTTTCATACGCAAAGTCCTAAATAATTGTTCTTAGCTTCATAGCAAGCTCAGGGGCTTGGGCAAGGCCCTGGTTAAGGATCCTAATCGTCAAACCAGGCTGCGCCCCCGACCCGCTTTGAGTATTAGCTCAGAAATTATCAAGGCAAATAAGGAGATCGCCCCCGCTATTATCACCAAAAGCCATGCTTCGGATTCCTGGCCTGGCATTTGCATTGTGGTCCAAATAGCCAGGGCCAGGGTACGGGTTTCCCCTAATGTATTGCCGGCAAGCACCAAGGTGGCTCCGAATTCTCCTAAAGCACGGATGAACACTAAAATAAGCCCTGAAACTAAAGAGGGCCGCACAAGTGGCAGGGTAATAGAGCAAAAAGTCTGAGCTCTACTCGCTCCATATAATCTTGCAATTTCGCCATATTGGGGCTTAAGTGCAAGATAAGCCGTGCGCATGGTGCGAACGCCAATCCCTAGGGAAGCCATGAATGCCGCCACTAGGGCGCCGAAAAAAGTAAAAGCGATTTCTAGGTCGGCGGTCGCAAGCGCTTTTCCAATGGCCGATTTAGGGCCTAATAGCACCAAAAGCCCAAAGCCCAATGCAACGGGGGGCATGGCCATGGGGAGGTAAACCAAGCTCTCGCAGAAACGAATGAGCCAAGTATTCGATTGGGCAAAGACCCGTCCTAGCCACAAAGATACCAGCATCACCAAAACGGCAGTGATGCTCGCAACTTTCAAAGAAACCCATAATATTTGCCACAATTCATGAGTCATCAATGACACCGAATCCATATTTTCTGAGAGCTTCATTAAATGCAGTCGACAAAAGAATATTTTCAATATCTTTCTGATGTTCACGCTGGGCATTTCGACAGACTAAAAAGGGATAGATTATTTGCACATGTAGATTTTTGTCGATGTTGGCCACCGAAAAAACCTCGCGCTTATCCACATCAGATTGGTAAAGAAAAGCCAAGGCGGCCGCATCTTGCTTGAGCAAGATAAGGGCCATTTGAGCGCTGTGAGCGAGGACAAAACGAGTTTTTAGTTTGTCAAAAAGATCGAGCTTTTCTAAAGCCATTTGCGTGTAACGACCCAGCGGCACATAGGCCGGATCGGCAATGATAATTTTTTGTGAGGAATGAAGAAGAGATAGCAGCCCCGATGTCACTTTTTTCTTACTGGCGAGTACCAATGAATTAGTGGCGATAATTTTTCGTTCAGGATTAACTAAATTTTTATCCGCTAAAAATTTCTGCCATTCTTCGTCGGCAAGCACGACCCCGTCGCATAGCGCGCCCTGGGATATTTTCTGAGCAATGGCCGCGGAACTTAAAAATTCCAAATGCAAAGGCTTTTGGGCCAGAGCTTCAATCGAAGATTTGAGTGGCAATAAACTCGACGCCAAATACAAAATAGCCGGCCGATTTTCTTCTGAGCGTTTGCAAGATCCTAAAAAGATGGCGCAGACCAAAAAACTATTTTTTATGAAGCCCCACCACATAAAACTCCTTACTCACAGAGCGAATGCTCTTCGGGCGCATTTGTCTCACAATTTTGAATTTTTTCTTCATCTCGCCAATCAAACGAGAAACTTCTCCGCCGCCAAATACCTTGATTACCACATGGCCACCAGGTTTTAAGAATAATTCAGCCATATGAAAAGCCTGCTCAGCCAGGTTCAAACTCCGAATTTGATCCACGTGCTTGATTCCGGTGGTTTTCGGCGCCATATCGCTCAGTACAATGTCGAAGGCAACAAAGTTTTCCACTAAATCAGCCATCAAGCTGGCGATTTTTTCAGGCGTGAGTGCAAAACAATCTTCTTGAACCGTTTTGATATTTTTGTGAATTCTATCTTTGACTTCGGTTAAATCCACGCCCAAAGCCGCCCCCCCTGGTCCTAACTTTTGCGCCACATATTGTAGCCAAGAGCCCGGCGCGCAGCCTAAATCTAGGATGATCGAATCGGCTTTGATAATTTTGATGCTGGCATCGATTTCTTCCAATTTAAAAATCGAACGAGCTTTAAAGCCGCCAGCTTTTGCTTTGTCAAAATAATAATCTTTGGTATTAAATTTTCCCATGCCCCAGGTCTAGCCTAAATTTTGCTCTACGCACAGGTATTTTAGCCCATGAAAAAGAAATCACTTGATATTGCCTTTTTTTGCCAAAGCTGCGGCCATAGTGAGAAAAAATGGCATGGCCGCTGCACCGCCTGTCAAACCTGGAATTCCATGGTGGAGGAAAAATTTACGGCTGGCACTGCGACTGTTCGCGAAAGCGAGGACCGTCCTGAAGCCATCACTGACATCAAAGGCGGCGCGCGGGCCCGTAGACCCATCGGAATTGATGAGCTTGATCGGGTACTTGGTGGAGGCCTAGTCTTGGGCGGTGTAACCCTCATCGGAGGCGAGCCGGGTTCCGGCAAAAGTACGCTTTTACAAATGGCCTCAGCCACTTTAGCCAAACAAGGCTTAAAAGTGCTGTATATTTCAGGGGAAGAATCAAAAGAGCAGATCCGTCTGAGCGCTGAGCGTCTCAATGCTATGAGTGAAAATCTCTATTTATTATCGGAGACGGAGATAGGAAGGGCAATTCAGATTGCTTCCGATTTCAAACCCGATTTTTTGGTGGTAGATTCCGTGCAAACTGTTTCCAGCGGCGAACTTGATTCAGCCGCGGGCAGTGTCGCGCAAATCCGCGAAGTCACGGCAAAAGTGGTTCATTTCGCCAAATCCAGCAATGTCCCCACTTTTATCGTTGGCCACGTTACAAAAGACGGAAATATTGCGGGTCCCCGTTTGCTTGAGCACATGGTGGACACGGTTCTTTATTTTGAGACATCCCGAAGCGATCAATATCGACTTTTACGCGCCCATAAAAATCGCTTTGGCTCCACCAATGAAATTGGACTGTTCGATATGGGCCCTAATGGTTTACGCGGCATCGAAAACCCTTCTGCTTTTTTCTTGGCCGAGCGGCCCCAGGATAAACCCGGTTCATCGGTATTTTGCGCCATGGAAGGCACGCGGCCTCTCTTGGTGGAAATTCAAGCTCTCGCCGTGGAAACCATGTTTGGCACGCCCCGTCGAACTTGCGTCGGCATTGATTCCAATCGCTGCTCCGTCATTGCGGCCGTCTTAGAAAAACATGCGGGGCTCATGCTTTCACGCATGGATTTATTCGTAAGTGTCGCCGGCGGTATCGATATTAAAGAGCCCGCGCTTGATTTGGCGCTGGCCCTTGCCATTGCCTCAAGCATCAAAAACGTCCCGCTGCCCTTCGACCTCGTATGCTGCGGAGAGCTTGGCCTTTCCGGAGAAATCCGAAGTGTGCATCGCATCAATGATCGTCTGAAAGAAGCCGCCCGACTCGGATTTAAAAAGGGCTTAGTTCCGAATGTTTCCGTCAAACATTTGACTGATAATTTTGGTTTAAGACTCAAAGGCCCCACCACTATCGAAGAGGCCATTGAATTGTTGGTGAGGTAAAACCAAAAAATTATCGACGACAGAAATTTTTCCCTTAAATTTGAGCTTGAGGCCGGAGCTAGAATAGGATCCCAATTAATCCAAGGAGGATCTATGAAATTTTCCCCCCATGCTCCGATGCTAGCCCTTGCTCTTATCTGTTCTTTTCCTACCAATGCTGGGTTGACGACAACATCGGCATCGCCTTCACCCATAATGGGCGCTCCCGATGCCATCAAAATTTGCAACGGGCCTCAAAGCGGACCAAGATACGACGACATAGCCCTTAGCTCCATTTCCAGCGTCGAGGTGTCTCTATTTGGCGAACTGCCGTCGAACAGCGCTGACTTTAACGCCGAATATACCGGAGACCAAATCATCAACGTATTGGCCCCCCTCAACTTAAGCGTTCCCGACCGTCCCGGATATGTAGGCACCATCTTCACCGGAAAAATCATTTTGCATTTCCGATTTGAAGGCGAAGAAAGACAAAAAGTCCTTAACATCGGCAACAGCCGTTTAGTCCAAGACAATGATTGCCCCGATGTGGTTTATTATCCGAGCAAAACGCTCGACCGCTCTTGGTTGCCTCAAGAATAAAGTCGGTCACTCACGAGGACATGAAGCGGTGGGAACACCGCTTTTTTTTGGGCTATGATCCGAGTGATTCTTTACAGTGGATGATTTAAAGCTGTGAGAGCAGCCCAGCTTGGATGAAAGGCGTTATAAGGACTCGAAAAAAAATCTTCACCACGGCCCCATGATCCATTTTGTCGCTGCAAAGAAAAAATAAATTTCTCAGCGGGGCTGATGCGAGGATCCAGAGGTTTTAGGATTTTCAAACACTGAACATATTCGCTCAGCAAATCCAAATCACCCACATGATAGCGAACATTCTTGAAAGTAAAATCTATAAACGATTCCGCTTTCTTACTATTTAAGCTCTTTTCCAGCGGAAATTCCCCGTAGTTAGTAAGGACCAGCACGACATGAGTGGCCAAATAAG
Organism: uncultured Myxococcales bacterium; assembly: GCA_964368985.1. Lineage (GTDB taxonomy): Bacteria > Myxococcota > UBA727 > UBA727 > JABDBI01. The sequence continues at coordinate 38,801 of CAYJDW010000013.1, forward strand.
CTAGGTCGCGAAATTCGATACTGTGATAATCATAATCTTTCTTATATTCAAATCTTTCCAGCTCTTTTAGATATTCTTCAAACTGGTTATTGGGCAGCACAATAGCGGATTGTTTGGCTTTTAATAAATAATAATGCAGGAATGAACCGTAAATAAGATAATCACCAATTACCGTATAATTATTCTGCTTAATTGCTTCTGACATTGTCATGTCATTACTTTGATAGGGCGGCACTATTTGGGAAAAGTATTCTTGATAGAACTTAAAATAAGTTGCTTCAAATTCCCGATGGTGCGCAAGAATGGGTAATATGCCAATAAATTCCCAGCGTCCGCTTTCATCTTTCTTATAAAAACTGGATAATTTTTTTTGTCCTATTGCTAGAGTTTTTTTCAATATTATTTGCGCCACTTCTCGTTGATGTTCTCTTTTGTCGCTCGCCATCATTTCATGCAAAAACAAGATGAAATAGGAAAATATTTGCTCGAGGTTTTCTTCTTTATCGGCAAATCTCACCAGCCAGTGGATACCCGCGATGATGGAACGCTCTCTCGGGCTAAGTTCAAGTTTTAGTTTTTCGATTATGAGCTTCTCTTCTGGGGCATAGTTCAGAAGCAGAGTGGTTTCTAAAGATTTTGAGAACGAACTTTCATCTTTATAAGCAGAAAAGGGATCAATTTTTCTATTATAATAACCCACAGAAATAACTGATATTAAAAGCACGAGCGCTACACTAATTATTTTGCTCCTAGCACTCTTTGCTGCTGAATTATTTAAAACGTGCATGTTTTTCTCGCTCACTTGACCCAAGCCTGAACTAACCAACTCTATAATAGAGCAAAAAGCCACTCCTAATATGCGAGCATTAGCTTCTTCCTCAGCGATCTCAATAAAAAAACAAATGATTGACTCCTTCAATTCCACTTAACTTCACCATGGCAATCCTCTGTTAAGGACTGACGTGCAGTGAAAATTTAAAATTTTCGGCACGATTTTTTTTGCCTCGGCCATTCGTCCGAGACCTAAAAAATTATTTTGAGTCCTACAAAAACATTGTTGCCATCGATAAAAAGGGAGTTAGTGATGAAAAAAGTAGTAATATCTTTATTTTCTGCGATGGTTCTTTTTCTTATGTCTTGCGGTCCGGACAATACGGCCAAACAACCAAACAACAATGTAAAAAAATCAGAAGTGCCTGCTAAAGAAGAAGTCACTCCTGAACCAGATGCACAGGATCCAGGAGTAGAGCCACAGCCAGAACCTTTGCCAGGCCCAGATCCAGTACCAACGCCGGTACCAGGTCCAGATCCAGTACCAGCGCCAGTACCAGATCCAATACCAGCGCCGGTACCAGGCCCAGATCCAATACCAGCGCCCGGACCAAATCCGGACCCAGTGCCTCCCGCAGTCGATTCAGGCCTTACACCAATAAATCCCCCAGTCGATCCTGGCATGATGCCAATGCCAATGCCAACGCCTGACCCAGCGGTCTAGGTTATAATAGTTTTATAACGACCGGGGAGGCTGAGCTTTGCGGCTCAGCCTCCCCGGTCGTCTTGTTTTTAGCAATTTTTTTTAAGTTTGAAAAAAACCTAGCAACAAAATTAAAGGTTTGGCGAAACTAAAAGTAGAACTGATACTAATAAATCGCCAATCATTACTAGCAGTACTAATAAATAATTAACGGCAATCGCAAGCGTGCAGCTATCTCAATAAATTTATAGCTGCACACTTTGCTGATTTTCTACTCAGCGACACAATTACAGGCACCATATACAAAAGATTTAAGCGTCTTAACAGTTTCTTTAGGCAATCTTACGCCGGCGTTATAAAGAGCGCTTTTCAATAAATACCAGCTATCGCTTGCAATAATTGTCAAAGATACATCACGATCTCGTCCCTCGAGATTATTATAATTATTGTGGTCAAGCTCACTTTGCCAGTTATTTAACGCATATTGAATTTGGCTACGCTGCCCGTTAATACTGCGCGAACTGCTAAAAAATTGTCGGACAGTAGTTATGATTTTTTTAGTTGTATGATGCCCTTTAATACACGTCCATCGCACTGCTCTCAGGGGAGCGGTGGCGATTTGCTTGGCGTAATGGCGAACGACATGCATAGCCTCATCCTTGGGGCTGCCAACTAAATCGTATTCATAATATTCGCCTTTTAGATCTGAATATTTATCAATATCGCCCCACGACACAGTGGCGCACGCCATAGATATAAAAAGTGCAAAAAATTTTGCGGTTTTCATTTAGTATACCTCACTCAATATTTCCGCGAGGAGGCAATTTTGGACGAATATTTAATGTGCCCCGGGGCGCACCGCGACAATGGAAGCAGCAATTTCTTCCACCGAGCGGGTGGTAGTATCAATGTAAGGGATTGCTTCGCGGGCAAATAAAAGATTCAAGGCTTGAAGTTCTGTGGCAATTCCCAAAGGGTCGGCATAGCTTCCCCCGGCCCGCCGTTCACGACGAATACTGAGAAGACGCGCCGGGCTAATAATGAGGCCTACTAATTTGTGACGATTATTGACGTGATCCTTGATCAGCTCAAAAGTCGGCAAATCTTCCGATGTATAAGGATAATTCGCGACTTTCAGGCCAAAATTGAGAGCGAGATAAAGCGCGGTGGGAGTTTTTCCCGTACGTGAAACGCCCAGCAAAATAATATCAGCCTGGTCATAATCAGTAGTTTTTAGGCCGTCATCCGTGGCCAAAGTATAATCGATGGCTGCCACTCTTTTTTGGTAAGCGAGCTCGTTACCTACTTTATGTGCTTGACCAACTTCCTTGGAGGACTTGCTGTCCATTAAGCGCTCAAGCGTGGCCATGAAAGGGCGAAAAATATCGATGACACCAGAAAATCCCGCCGATAGCTTATTCATCAAACTCTCGTCCATCATCGAGGCAAAAACGATGGGCGCACATCCTTCCTCCAAATGAGTTTGACGAATATCATTTAGCAAATGCGAAACTCGCTCCTCGGTATTCACATAGGGACGCAAGTGCTCGTTAAAATGGGTAGCAAATTGCGACAATAGACTTTTGCCCAAACCTTTGGCAGTCATAGCGGTGCTATCGGAAACATAAAAAACGGAGCGTGTCATCGAAAAACCCTTTTAGTAGCAGCAGCTATGAAAAAAAATAGCAGATGGGGACAGGGTTTTATTTTGCCTCAACAACATTAATAATAAAACCATTTACATCTTCGACCAGGAATCGGCTGAATTATAAAAACACGCAGCTGTCCTTGAAAGCCTATTTAAGGGGCGCTATTTGACTGGAGCTATGAGAAAATAGCAGCATAGCTCAGGGGAAAATATGGCGGCGTTAATTAAATGGTTTGATGAAATTTCCAATGGCGATATTGCGCTTGTGGGCGGAAAGAATGCGTCATTGGGAGAAATGATCTCCAAGCTCAAAAGTGCCGCCGTTCCTGTGCCATTTGGCTTTGCTCTCACCACGGAAGCCTATGTTCATTTTTTACAAAAAAATGCCATCGAAGAGTCCATATTTAAGCTTTTGGAAAATCTCGATCCCCATGATTTGGCCAAACTTGAAGAATGTTCTCGTGCGATCAAGAGCCTAATTCAAAACGCTGATTTCGACGAGGACAGCATCGACGCTATTAAAAGTGCGTATCTTAAATTAAGAAATGGTCGCGAAGAATTTCGAGTTGCGGTGCGCTCAAGTGCCTCAGCGGAAGATTTGCCTCATGCCTCATTTGCCGGTCAGCAAGATACCTATCTGCATGTGGCGAATTTTTTGGAATTAATGGAGCGCATCAAAGATGTTTATGCGTCGCTATTTGGCGCGCGTGCTATCGCCTATCGAGCTCATCATGAATTTGACCATCGTGCGGTGCATATTTCCGTAGGTGTACAGGAAATGGTAAACAGCGATCGAGGCATAAGTGGCGTGATGTTTAGCCTTGATCCTGAATCAGGTTTTAGAGATGTCGTTTTTATCAACGCGAGTTATGGGCTTGGCGAAAGCGTAGTGTCGGGGTCAGTAAACCCAGATGAATTTATGCTTTATAAAAGTGCGCTCAAAAACAAAGAGCTGGTCATTTTAAATCGTAAGCTGGGCTCCAAAGCGACGCGTATGGTTTTTAGTGGGTCAAAAAATCTTTCACAGGAAAAAGTGGATCACAAATTGGCCGCGCAATTTTGTCTAAATAGCGAGGACTTGCTCACCTTAGGTTCGATGGCCGTGGTGATTGAGAACCATTATCAGCGACCTGTAGACATTGAATGGGCCAAAGATGGCATCACTGGGCAACTCTTTATTTTACAAGCACGTCCTGAAACAGTTCATAGCAATCAGGCTAAAAAAATACCTGAAACCTTCTTTTTAAAAAGTTCCGGCACTGTTCTTTGCGAGGGACGGGCGGTAGGTAAACGCATCGGGCAAGGCCGTGCCCGCGTGCTTAAATCGATCCACGATGCTCACGATTTTTTGCCGGGCCAAGTTTTAGTAACGGATATGACGGATCCGAATTGGGAACCAGTCATGCAAAAAGCATCGGCCGTTGTCACAAATCGCGGCGGACGAACTTGTCATGCCGCGATTATTGCCCGTGAGTTAGGTATTGCTGCAGTAGTTGGCTGCGATGATGCTACCCATAAAATTTCCAACAATAGCGACGTTACTGTTTCCTGTGCCGACGGTGATACCGGTTACATTTATGAAGGCATGCTTGAAATTTCTAAGAAATCCGCAACCGAAGCAAAGGCCGCTCAATCGACCACACCCTTGATGTTAATCGCTGCCAATCCGCAAAAAGCACTCACTTATTCTTCTTTGCCCCACCAAGGGATTGGGCTTGCGCGCCTTGAGTTTATTATTGCCAACTTGATTGGCATTCACCCCAATGCCATTTTGCAAATTGACAAGATGTCCGAGGCAACGCAAAAAATTATTCGTGAGCGGGCAAAATTATTTAAATCGCCAGTGGATTTTTACGTCGATACGCTCACTCAAGGCATCTCAACTTTGGCGGTCGTCGCGAGCCCATATCCCGTCATTGTTCGCTTGAGTGATTTTAAAACCAATGAGTATGAAGAGCTTCTTGGCGGCGACATTTTTGAGGCCAAGGAAAATAATCCCATGATCGGTTTTCGGGGAGCGGCTCGTTATACTTCGACTAATTTTGGCGAGGCATTTAAGTTGGAATGTTTGGCCCTTAAAAACGCCCGAGAGCTTGGATTCAAAAATATTCAAGTGATGGTGCCGTTCGTGAGAACCCTAAATGAAGCGCAAAATGTGGTGAACCTCCTCGCGCAATACGGTCTTAAGCGGGGCGAGGATGGGCTCAAAATCATCATGATGTGTGAGATACCAAGTAATGTTATTCTCGCTGAGCAATTCTTAGAATTTTTTGACGGCTTTTCCATTGGTTCTAATGATTTAACGCAACTCACTCTGGGTGTCGACCGCGATTCTCATTTAGTTGCAGGGCAATTTAGCGAAAGCGATCCAGCAATGTTAAAAATGCTTGAGATGGCCATTACTGCCTGCAAAAATACTGGCAAATATGTGGGCATTTGTGGGCAAGGGCCAAGTGATAATACTGAACTTGCGCGATGGTTGGTGGAGAAAGGTATCGATTCCATATCGCTTAGCCCAGATACATTAGTTGAAACCCAGGCGGCCTTGTTGAAAGCATCGTCCGCGTGCTCAGTGTCTCACCCTCGCCCACAGATAACTCCCTAATATTTCGAGATCTTTGCCAGCTTTTTGCCACCATAGTCATTATCTTTCCCTCAAGCGGGGGTAGAAACTATGACAAGCAAAATGACGAGTCCCAAAAGCCGGTGGTTTGAAACCACGGTGGGTGAATTTGTTGAGGCAGTCTACGAGGCCGCTATGGAAGAATATATGAATGAGGGCATTGCGCGCCGCATTGCCATGCAAATGCTCATACGAAAACTGCGTTTACAGCATAAAATGACCGACGTCGTGAAAAAGCCTCAGGCTGACCAAAAGAAAGCTTATTTAAGATCAGAACTCAACAAACGTCGCGCGAAAAAAGCCTGATTGACATGTCCAAGAAAAAAGCAATTGTGCTCGCCATTAGCAGTTTCATTGCTTTTTTTTGGAGGAATTTTCATGAAAACTAAAATTTTAGCGATTATTAGCGCATTAACCATCTTGTCCATCAGTCACAATTTATATGCTGTTTATCAGGACAAAAATGAGAACTTGGCTGCGTCAAAAGAAAAACGCATAAGCAATTTATTTCTAGATAAGACTCATCAATTTAAATACGAACGATTCGAAAGATTGAAATTTTGGCTCGGTCTCAACTCATCCAATGGGAACAATGACGATAAATTTGAAACTTGGATCAGTTTTTTAAAAACACATTGGGCAAATCCCTATTTTAGGCCCTTTGATACTGTTGAATCAGCTGAAGTCATGCTCATCGAACATCCATCGAAAGCATTTCTTATCCGTTTATCGACCTCTGAACCCGGGAAATTAACTAGGACTTTCATCCTCGATAACGAAATTGTTCATCAACGATTAACTTTAAACAAACGGGGAGAACTGATATACAATAATAAAGCATATACTTTTAATAATTTCATCCTATTAAAGCAACCTCAATCAGCATTAACCTATATAAACAATGACTAAGAGCTAGCGAAAGAATAAAATTGGGCAGATATCCTGCCTCCTAATTGCCACGAGGGCCACAAGTCGCTAACTTTTCTCTATGACCACTCTTTTATCCACACTCGCCCCTCACGAAAAAAAGCCCCTGACCGTGACATTGGTGCCCGATGCGCATCTGGCAGCATTGCTCACGACGATTGTCGACGGTGGAGCTTATCCTATTTTAGTGGGTGGCGCGGTGCGGGATCATCTTTCGGGGCTGAAAGCCAAAGATTTTGATATTGAAGTCTATGGCTTGGCCACTGAGGCTTTGGAACAAATTCTAAATGCCAAATTTAGCGTTATCGCGGTTGGGCGCATTTTTGGGATTTTTAAGGTAATCGTTACTCTTAATGGCGAACAAAAAAGTTTTGACGTCGCCATTCCTCGTAATGAAAATAAAAGTGGTTCCGGCCATAAAGGCTTTGTGGTAGCAACAAACCCCCACATGTCATTTAAGGAAGCGGCCAGCAGGCGAGATTTCACCATCAACGCCATGGGAATTGATTGGGTCACCCAAACTCTGCTCGATGCTTTTGGCGGCGAGAATGACCTGAATATTAGAACCTTGCGTCATGTTTCCCCTGCCTTTAGCGAAGACCCATTGCGAGTTTTAAGGGCAGCACAATTTTGTGCGCGTTTTGATCTTAGCTTGGCCGAGGACACGGTGCTCCTTTGTCAAAAGCTTAAATATGAACTGTTGACCTTAAGCCGAGAAAGAATTTTTGAAGAGCTTAAAAAATTATTATTAGCACCAAAACCATCCATTGGGCTCGAAGTTTTAAGAGCCACTGAAGCACTCATATTGTTTCCTGAGCTGGACGATTTGATAGGATGCGCGCAAGATCCCGAATGGCATCCAGAAGGCGACGTTTGGGTGCATTCCTTGATGGTCACCGATCAAGCCGCACGCATCGCGGCGGCGCTGCCCGAGGATGAACGCTTGATCGTCATGGCCGGCGCACTTTGTCACGATTTAGGCAAACCCAGCACGACCCTCTTAAAAGATGGCCACATTAAAAGCCCCGGACATGAACAGGCGGGTCTTGAGCCATGCTTATCCTTGCTCACCAAAATGGGATTCCCCAAAAAATGGCACGATGATATCGCCAAACTCGTCATGGAACACTTAAAACCCTTTCAACTCTATGCCAAGCGCGATGAAGTATCCGACGGGGCTATTCGGCGTTTGTCGACGAGGGTGAATGTTGAGCATTTATTGCTCGTCTCAAAAGCCGATTTTTTGGGCCGCACAACCAAAGAAGCCCTGGCAGGCGATGACCCTTCTGAGCCATGGCTCAAGGAAAAACTGTCCGAACTCGTGGGCCAATCCTTAAAACCAACACCGATTCTCCAAGGACGTCATTTAATGGCCTTAGGACTTAAGCCGGGCAGTCATTTCGGCCCGATTTTGAGCCAAGCTTTTGAGGCGCAGTTAGATGGGATTTTTAGTACGGAAGAGGCGGGGATTTTATGGCTTAAGGAAGCCATCAAAAAGATTGGCTGAAAAAACTCGATAAACATTCTTTGTGGTACTGACCCTTTTGAAAAAGGCGTTATTGCAATTATTACCGACCATTTTCCCACAACAACTCCTCGCCCGCTTGCGGGAGAGGCCAGGGAGAGGGTGGAGAAACATAA
>CAYJDW010000014.1:0-45596 GCA_964368985.1 uncultured Myxococcales bacterium
CCTTTGCCCGCGCACGAGAATTTAGTCCTTCCTTGGAAGAGCGCGTTCGTTTTATAAATCAAGATTTGATGAGCGTTGATCTTTCCGACGCCACCGTGATCTACACTTGCTCCACCGCATTTTCCCTTAAATTCATGGTAGAGGTGACCAAACGCCTCGGCCAATTCACCCAGCCCTTCCGCCTCGTCACCTTGCAAGAGCTGCCTCTAGAAAAACATTTTCGCCTCATTCAAACTCTGCGCCTCGATATGAGCTGGCTGCGTAACACTGCTGTGCATGTCTATGAGCGCACCTAGAGAGGTTTTTCTTGACATTAGGAGCCGTGTTTGTCACAAGCCTTGACATATTATTCGGCGCAATGCGCCCCTAGTAAGCAGGTGACCCATGGCTACTCCTCAAGTTGTATTTGATGAAATGAGCAAACGACTGACCCCAGAAAAGGCCAAAAAAATCAATGCTAGCTACTTATTCGACATCGCTGGCGAGAAATGGTTGGTGGACCTCACTAAGGACACCAACTGGGTACAAAAATCCGATGGCGACGCGCAATGCACCATAACGATTAAAGAAGCCGATGATTGGGTAAAGCTTGCGAGCGGTAAGTTGAATCCGACAATGGCGTTCATGCAAGGCAAGATCCGTGTGAAGGGCGATATGTCACTTGCGCTAAAATTGCAGTCCTTGTTGAGCTGATCTAAGAACAGGTCCCCGATTTATCGTCATTGCGAGCGAAGCGCGGCAATCCACCCGCAATGCCACAAGATGTGCCGCGCTGCGCACGCAATGACGATTGATGAGTTGTTGGCGCAATCCTTTGGAGGCGGTGCAGAGAGTTTTTACCAAGGGACCGTGTTTGAAGGCTCATTCTCGCTTAACCTGGGCGGCGCCTTAACCAAGCAGCGCTCCAAGCGATCTTCGACTTGCTTTCGCATGGTGCTTAATTCTTGGGCAAAAGTAGTGGTGCGAATTCTTAAAAACTCATGAAAAAACGCATCCAACACTTTTTCCAAATCCCCGAGAGCTCCCATGCGCAAAAAGACCGCTTCTCGGGTTTTATCTTGCTCGCTTAAGGACTCTTCTTCCTCGCCCACAAATTCATTATCTTCATAATTATTTTTGAGCTTCACCGCGGTGAGGGCAAAATCGGTGGCGTTAAGTTGAACATTGATGGAATATTCAGAAAAGCCCACGTTGATGGTCATAGCTTCCACAAGATGGCCATTACGCAAACTTGCGAAAATCTCGTGACTTTCTTCTAGCAAAGGACTGGTGACCGAGGTTTTTTGCTCTTTGTGATTGAATAAACAAGTGACCAAGCGAGTGCCCAGGGCAATCTTAATATCCTCTTTAAAAACTTGATCCTGGCTAATGGCGCTCACCCGTTCCTGCGCGTCTTCGCGATCAAGTACCAAAAAGAGCCAGGTTAGATATTCATAGGCCAAAAAACTCGCGTTATCACGCAGACGGCCGATCTCTTTGATGTGGTTTAGCATGATTTTCCTATTGAACGTCAACGCGCATAGGCGGCATAAAGATGGGAGTATGAGACAGGGCGTCCATGGCGATGAGTTTGTCGTTATCGGTCAAAAAGCCATAGCTTTGGGCCGCGCAATCAAAGCGTTCTGGTCTTAGTAAAAAAGTATCCTGAAAAAGGCCTAAGAACCTTTCCACTAAAGCCTGTGAGCGTGAAAAAACTCTTAAATCCCCATCCATGCTCCAAACTGCTTCCACCAGCCGAGTTTTAGGCAAAATACGCGCCCTGAGGCCCTGTGCTTCGGCTAGCTCAATTTCCTTTCGGGTGGTTTTATCGGCCATTTTGCGATGGTCTCTAAAATAGGCACTCAAACTTTTTTTCACCATAGATTTCAGGAGCGCTTTAGGCAGGCTAAAAGTATCCACCCGCAGGGATAAAATCATTTTGTGATCAAAATAGGTATCGCTGGTCTCAATATCTTTTTCGTGATCATATTCAGATTGATAAGCAACCCACCCTGCCGTCTCGTTATCATCCCCTTTTTCATGAAGAGGACGAAATTTAAAAAGCCGCAACTTCTCGACGATTTGTTCAGCCGTCAATTCCGATTTTGCTATCCTAAAACGCTGATAGCTCATGGCACCCTGTAAAACTGGCATCTAAGGCCCCTATTGGTCATTTGATTACTATTCCCTAGACCACAGCCTGAGCACTCATGCAAATGGGCAGATTAAGGTTGATGATGGAAAATAATTACAAACAGATATTCGCATTAGTTTTGACCAATAATGAACACCATGCGCGCTTTTTAAACACTCTTTCTTTAATGGAACTGAGTGGCGCCAAAAAATTAGCTCGTTTAGTGGACCATCAATCAAGCGCCTTTTTGCTCGAACACGTGGCCGAAGAATTCCGTCACGCCTATTTCCTAAGAAAGCTGGCCCAGAAAATCGCCGGCTTTGATATGAACTTTAGTGAACATTTTTTATTGCCTTCCCGAGCTGCTAAAAATTACATCTCTACTCTCGATCGCTGTGTATGTTTATTGCTTAAAAAATATGATCTTGCGGATAAAAATCTCATCAAAGAACGCGCCTATTTACTCACTACTTTCGCCGTTGAAAGCCGCGCTTTGCCTTTTTATGAAGCCTATCAAGAAAATTTAAAACGATTAAATATTCCCATCAGTGTTAAGTCGATTATTAGTGAAGAAGATAATCATCTAAACCAGGTAAAAGAACAATTAAAGTCGGACCATGATTTAGCAATTTTAATTGAACCAACCTTAGCGCTTGAAAACAGATTATTTCAACTCATAATCTCTCAAATGGTCGAGGCCATTGCCATATAGAAATGCCAAGAACTTTGCCGAAAAGACCAAGTAGCGGCGAGCAAGTTTTTTCATTCTGCAGAAACTTTTAAAAAAAATAAAACCGGCCCCGCCAAGGAATACCGGTTTTTGCAATTCGACTGGAACAATTTTTAAAAAGTTTTTGTCACTTCAAAAACTATGTGGGCTGGCATTTCTTTATAGACCTTCGCATTCTTTAATATTCTCATGGCAATCTTAACTTTAGTGCCCTCCCCCAATTCGGTTATGCGTTTAAACTCCGCCACCCAAGGGGCAGGCAATGAGGCAAAAGGGAAAAACGTTTTGTCAATTTTATAACCTACGAGCGGATTAGGAGAGAAACAACGACGACTATAAACAGGCTTAATAGCGGAAACATCTACCAGGGTCTCGTTAAGAGAAATAAAATAGAGACTTGGAGACAAAACACCTTTTAATGGCAAAAGAACATTTTCGCCGAAGAATAAGTAGTGTTTTTCATTTTCAATATCCAATCTATTGGCATTGAATAATAGCTTGCGATTTTCTCTTTTAGCATCTGCCAACATGCCGTTTAGGGCAATAATCCAGCTTTTGGACATACGAAATCTATAGCTATTTTTAGCTTCAAATTCTTGATTACTTTCCCCAGGTTCTTGCTTAAAAAACACCTTCACAACGGCGGGGTTCGGCTTAATAGAATCCTTTTTAGTGATTTCTTTAATAAATATAAAGTTTGGATCCACCAAAAATTCCCCATTGTGGATGAAGCCATCCAGGCTCTGAGCTCCTTTTTCGACTAAAGATTCTTCGGCAGCAACATGTTCTAATTTTGATTCAGAACCTGCTATTGCAGCCATAGTGGTCATAAAAAAATAAGCAAACAATATTCTCGTCATAGTTTCTCCGGGCTAGAAGGCTTTCGGCTCTTAACGGGGCAGATTTTAGAGATATTCCACAAGCGTTTATATTTTTTGAATCCCTAATGTGCCGATCCTTAAGCACTGAAAGCCGCGCTCTGCCTTTTTATGAAGCTTCCCAAGAAAATTTAAAGCTTAGCTATTTCTATCAGTGTTAAGGCTCTTTTATTTTTAGAATTGGCCTCCACGCGAGGCTTATTCTCAATTGCGAACCCGAGAAGAGTGGTGCTAACCACAGACTCAGAACGGCTAATGTAAAGACTGCTATTTGAAATCCCGTCGATAGTGCTTTGAGCTCATTCATAAAAGCCCCTAGGATATAAACCAAGCAACAATGGTAAAGAAAGGTTCGCAATGACCGGCGCCCAAGCATGGCCAAAGCGGGGATGTTGAATATCCTCACCTTATTGAGAAGCAGGGTTGTCAGATAAGCAGCAGCAAGAAAATTCAGCAATCGTAGCGGTCCCAAGGTCCGAACCTCAATCCATTTTTCCCAAAATATGTCCTGAAAAATCCAACCATGCCGTGCTAAGAAACAAATACCACAAAAGCCTATGAGAGCGCCAACTAAAGGTTTCAGAGGTCTCTCAATTAGTTGATCTAGTTTTTTTCTACCAAAATAATATCCCGCCACTACAGCACTGACAAAGAGCAATTGCCAAGAAAATATATCAAACCACCCCAATGAAACTCGAGGGAGAACGTGGCCTAAGACAAGGGATATTTTTTGCAATAAAGCTAATTGCCCAAGGCCATAAAGGCTTAAAGAGAAGAACAATAATAAGCCCATTTTATCTGCCCGAATGAGACGAAGAATCAGAGGTAGCAACAAGAAAAAACAACAATAGACCGGCAAAATATCAAAAAATGATGGCAAATAAAGAAATAGCGACGCAAGGAGTACTATTTGGAAAGGGTGGTAATATATATCCTGAATCCACGAAACATTGCCCCATTGAGCAAAAAAAGCCGGGGCTAAAAATCCACTTAAAGCCATCATCGCAATGCAAGCCAGATTCGCCAAATAGAGCTTTCCTAAACGTGCCTGGAGATTGCCGAGAATGACCTGGGGCTTATTAGCGAGGAGCATTCCTGCCAATAGACCCGAAATAAAATAGAATGCTTCGGCCGCCGAAAAAAATCCAAAAGGCCCATAGCTGTGCTCATAAATGGCTGACCAAAAATCAAAAGGCCAAATCAAGAGATGATCTACCGTCATCATGATGAGCAACAGCCCTCGCAAGGCGTCGATTTGCATAAAGCGAGATTGGCTCATAAATAAACCCTCGTAATTGGTCTTTGCCAGAGGAAATAATACAGCTTTAGGATTCGTTTTTATCCAAAACGGAATCATCAATGGCAACACGCACACTTTGGAATATTTTGCTGATATTTTTTTTTCTCTTTATCTCTTTTGATGGCGCATTTGCCCAGCCCCTTCTAAAACGCTGGGATTGTTGTTTCTCTTTGCCTGCCATGCAATGCGAAACCCATCCTGGTTTTTCTTCTCAAGAAATGCAGGTTTCATCGGATGCCGCCGGGGAATGTTGGTGTGGCGTAGGCGTTCCTATTCCCATTCCTGCTCTCGCATTTTTTCAAGAAATAAAAAATGGCGAACAACCAGCCATGGAAGGGGAATGTAATTTAATCTGCTGCTGCAGCTCTACCAAGCTTAAGGAAAAACAACCTGAGCACCATGAAAAAAAAATAGCCGGCAAAAAATACGACAAAAAATATAAAAGTTGTTCCTGCCCCTTCATGGGCTGCGCTCATGCACATACGGAGTTTACCGATAGCTATCGGGCAACCATTTGCTGCATTGGGCCAACCATTGCTACCGGCTTAGATGAAGACTCCCCTGTCCTCACCCCCGACCGCGAAGGCGGATGCGGGTGGGAGATATTTGGGCTAAAATGTTTGACCTCAGCAGTCTCTAAAACCGTGAAATGGTTTTGTTGTGACCACGAATGCGGTCAACCCTAAGTCTCACGGGAAAATGGCCTAGCTCCCTGTAGCAGGCGAATAAAAACCTCGGTTAAAGTTCTCTTATTTAAATTTAGAAAAATCGTTCAAGCATTTAGTATAATCGCTGCAATAATCATTATAAGAATCAAATGTATTTCTAAAAGTGTAAATAAGCATATTAATAAACTGCATATCATCACCTGCTTGATAGTCTTTTGCTACCGACTTAGCTTTCGCAATGATGGCAGGACTCGCGGCTAACGAGCGCATATTGGTGATAAATTTAAGCAGGACGAGGCTATAGTCTCGACTGGAAGGAAGACTCATATTTTGGGCTTTCGTGCCATCTAATTGATCATAGGTATAAAAATATCTGCTGGTGCTGAGACCAAAATCAATAATTTTTATCATTGGCGCCATCACCGTTCCTCCGGTCGATTTGGTAATACTGACGCTCTTATCGCTGGAAACAATAATATTACCGGGATGCAAATCTCGATGATAAAAACCTAAGTTTTTATGAGCACGTTGCAGAGCAGTCAGGAGCTGATAAATTATCGCTTGTGTGGTGGTTTTATTATTGAGGGGTGAAAGGGTGTTCTTTTTGTCTTCGCTGTGAACATAAAGGTCTTGGCCCTTAATAAATTCCATCACCATAATCAGGTGTTTTTTCCCGGACTTGACCGCGGGCTGGGGGCCGAAGGGCGTGTCTGTATCGGTAAAACCATAGCCATAAAAGCCAGGAAAAAGGTTTTTATCCCGAGTCGAAAAGATCATGGAGCTATCTTCGAATCTCTCCTTAGCCAAATGACAGGAAAGAAAAATTTCCCTTATTTCCGGGTTTTTCTCAAAATCGTTGATAAAACTTTCGGCGGGAAAAATTTTTAAGACCCGGTCAACCTCAAGATCCTTCACCCAATATACCGAGGCCCCACCTTTTCCGCTGGTAAATTGCTTTACTAATGAATAGCGATTAGCAATATCTTTACCACTTATATAGGCATTAGTCTCTGCACCATATTTTAATGAAGTATAAATTGATTTTATCTGGTCACAATCATATTGAAGACCAGCATTAAGAAAGGAGGAAGAACCAAGAACAATCAATAATATTCTAAATAAATAAGGCATATATTTACTCCATAATCACATTAATTACATGCCAACTATGAGCGATTATGGCTTTATTGATGATCTAATTAATTTTCTTAACTAGAACTCAAAAATTCTGTTCTTGACGAAGCTAAGCCCTTATTTTTCGAGCATTTATTTAATGATTTGCCTGGGTGCAGCACTATTGTTAAGCCTATATAGTAAAGCCGAAGCTAAACGGGGCAGTTTTGCTATAGTTCATACCCAAAAGCTGCTGCTGCACTTTTGTGGACGATGAGCGCATAATGGCAATCAGATTGAGCCATGGGCAATACCTTGAAGGCCGTAAACTTATGAAGCTCAGCCAAGGAATTTATTCCCCACTCTTTCTGCAGCTTTTTCATAAAGAGAGTATCATGCCAGAGGTGTGGATCTTTGCCATAGTCTCGTTCCACCTCCACCAAAGTCCGGCGATCATTTTTTAAGATTTCTTCAAATTCAGTTGCACCGCCGGCCGGAATCGAAGTCATACCCATATTAAAGCCAACCATGATTATGTCAGCATCGCTTAGTGTAGGATCATGGTTAAAAGAAGCAGAAACCAGGTCCTTAGGAAAGAGAGCATCAGCAAGAAGTCTAAAAGCGTCCGAGCCATCACCCCATGAATGGGATGTTAAATATTTCTTAAGGCTCTCTCGATGGCCCTTGCTTGCCTCCGCCCTGCCTATCTCCGGGTGGGCTTCAATATGAAAGTCATGGGTTTTCTGAGCGTGAAGCAAGGAGCGCATGGAATAGTCTAGAAACAAATCTATCCTTTTTTTGTTAAACTGAGCTAAACGCTCTTTGGAACTTAAGCCTTTTAAGGTGATCAATAAATTAATCAAATCTTGTTCACGAAAACGATCACTAAAGCCCGGCACAGCCTTATATTCGTACTTCACTCTCTTGATATTTGCGAGCATCGCATCAAATACTTTTTGCTCCTGAAAAGCCCTAAAGAGCAAAGCTTGAATCACCGAGCGAATCCAGCACGAGCCGTCGCCAGGAATTGAAACGGCGTAATAATTGTCTGAACTAATGCCAAGCTCTTTGAAAACTAAATGCTCGGGAATAGCACTCTTAGTGGGCTGTACACAAAAGCCAGCACACGGCTCGCCGAATGTTTTATCATTTCGCCAATCAATGCTGTCAAACTGGTTAAAATCAAAGTTGTCGCGGTTATAATCTTCTTTAATTTTTTTTAAACGTTTTTCATTAGTGGGGTAAACTTGAGGAGGAGTCGGCAAGGAGTCGGGGGCCGGTGTTATTGCTTGAGCGGAGGGTGACTTTTCAACAAGTTCTTCGTTACAGCTGCTAAGAAAAGACATTAAAACACAAAATATTATTGCAAAAAATTTATTCATTATAACTTAATCACCCTAACATTATACCACAGTAAAATCATAAACCATATTAATGCTAAAAGTAAATCTCCCTTCGTTCTTCCTATATATCGTCATTGCGAGCGAAGCGCGGCAATTGTAAGATTATCAATGGGCACGGATTGCCCCTCCCACCAAGAGAGCCGGGGATTTATAGAGCCGCATTTTTGCTCCTTAGGTTTACAAACGCATTGTTCTAAGCCGCAATGCATTCACAATCACTGAAATTGAACTGAGGCTCATGGCTGCCGCGGCCATCATGGGGTTTATTACAATGCCAAATGAGGGATAAAGTATTCCTGCTGCAATTGGCACTCCTATTATATTATAAAAAAATGCCCAAAAGAGATTTTGTTTAATATTCCTCATGGCACTGCGGCTCAGTTTGCGTGCGCGTGCCAAGTGGTTTAGATCCCCTTTCAACAAAGTAATATCTGCATTGTTCAGGGCCACATTGCTGCCACCGTCCATGGCTATGCTCAAATGGGCTTGGGAGCTGGCAGGTGCATTGTTAGTGCGGTCGCTTACCAGGGCGACCCGTGCTTTGCTTCTTTGTAAACTTTCTATCAGGCCAGCTCGGCCTTCGGGGCTAATGCCCGCGTAGACCTCTTTAATGGCAAATTTATGGGCAATGCGAGTCGCATTGATCTCGTTGTCACCCGTGGCCAAAATTATGCGAAGACCTTGGCTTTTGAGCGTATTAAGTGCGCTTTCAGCGCCTTCCTTGAGCTCATCGCTAAAACCTAAAACCCCCATGGCACGACCATTGATTGCCACCAGTGCAACTGAAAGAGATTTTTCTGACAGGGCATGCTCAGTTTCAATAAATTCACGACAATCAATATTAAACTGCTCCAAAAAAATGCGGCTCCCCACTATAACTTTGGCTGATTCCACAACGCCACTTATACCCAAGCCAGGATGAGGAATAAAATTCTCAGGCATACCCAAAACAATGGATTTTTTTTGCGCATAACTCACCATTGCTTTCGATAAGGGATGTTCGCTGGATTGAGCCAAGCTCGCCGCCATTTTCACTAAATTTTTTCTATTGATCGTGCGGCACACTTCGATAGCAGAGAGACTTAGATTGCCCTCAGTTAAGGTGCCAGTTTTATCGAGGATGAGGGTATTTACGAATGCCATCTGCTCAATGGCTTCGGCATTTTTAAAGATTACTCCCGCGCGAGCACCTCTCCCTATTGCCACCATGACCGACATGGGCGTGGCCAAACCAAGAGCATAGGGGCAAGCGATAATCAGCACCGCGATGGCATTGAGTAATGCCCACTGAAATTGAGGCTCTGGTCCTAAATTAAACCAGACAACAAAAGTTAAAACCGCCACGCCGATAACGATGGGCACAAATATTTGGGCAACCCTGTCGGCAAATTTTTGGAAACAAGCGCGGCTACGTTGTGCCTCACTCACTCCCCTAATAATTTGTGCAAAAACTGTTTCGCTGGCAATTCTTTTAGCTTCAATGACCAAAACTGCGGTCAAGTTCAACGTCGCACCAAAGAGACGATCTCCCGGCAGCTTCTCGAGCGGCTTCTGCTCGCCGCTAATCATGAACTCATCCACCAAGCCTTTGCCCGTCATCACGACGCTATCAATAGGAATTTTCTCCCCCGGTCGCACGCGCAAGACATCGCCTACTTTCACTAAATCCAGTTCAATATCCTGCTCGCTTCCATTGCTGTGCAACAAATGAGCACTCGCTGGCGAAAGCTTCATCAATTCTCTAAGCGCACTACTGGTTTGATCGCGGGCCTTAAGTTCAAGTACTTGCCCCAACCAAATAAGCGTCACGATTACCACTGCTGCTTCAAAATAAACAAAAGGCTGGCCATTTTGGTCGAGAAAGAGGTGAGGAAAAAGATGGGGTGTTAGTGTGGCCATCACGCTATAAACAAAAACCAAAATCACGCCGATACTGATGAGCGTGAACATATTGAGGCGGCTTGGTTTTACTGCCCATAAACCCCGTTCATAAAATGGCCACGCAACCCACAAACAGACCGGCATGGAAAAAACTAGTTCAATCATGAGCCTTATCTGCGGTGACAATAGTTGAGAAAGGCTTGGTCCAAAGACGGTCTCTCCCATAACCATGCTCAGCACCACCGCCGAGCACAAAAAAGAAACATAGAAATGCCACCGGGCCGTTTTAAGTTCACTTCCGCCCTGCCCTCGGTCCACCAATGGCTCCAAGGCGACGCCACAATCTGGACAAAAACCTGGGCCCGTTCGTCTGAGCGATGGATGCATGGGGCACGTGAAATAGTCTGAATCACTTAGGTCGCGAGGCGCATGGGCCAGGATTCCGTCGTGGCAACAAACGCTGTGATCAGGATGGTGGACAAAAACTTTCTTCATGGACTTTTCTCACCGGCTGACCGTTCTTGATGGTCAATTGTGCAGGATGCTTTGTCCAATCATAAAATAACTCGCCGATGTCGTCGCAATTAGTTAATAAAATATCTGCTTTAGCGCCAGAACTAATAAGCCCTATATCATTTCTACCCAATGATGTGGCCGCGTTGATGGTGATTGATTTTATCGCATCGCTGATCGAGACGCCCATCAAAGTCACTCCTAGACGGGCGGCAAGCAGGAGATCATCGCACATTGCTGAGCCGGGATTAAAGTCTGTGGCAATAGCTATTTTTACGCCGGCATCGCGCAAAGCTTCCACCGGAGGCGTTGTTTTTGCTCGTAGAAATAAAGCAGCAATGGGTAAAATTTCCACCACGCACCCGTGTTTAGCTACAGTTTTTATATCTTTGAGACTCAAAAAATCGGCGTGGCTAATACTTTTTATGGGATATTCGTCAAGCAAAATAGCGCTGCCCTGATGAGAGAGCTGCTCGAGATGCGCACGCAGGCCGAAACCTAAAGCTTGCGCTGCAGAGAATATTTGTCGTGTTTCTGCTAAAGAAAAAGCACCCTTCTCACAAAAAACATCGCAATCGATGGCGAGCTTTTCCGCGGCCACCGCTGGCAACATCTCGTGAACGATAGAATCGATATAAAGCTGGGGATGAGCTTTGCATTCCAGCGGTACGACATGTGCACCAAGAAAACTTCCATGAATATCGAGCTGATGGCTATTATTTAGCCTTTTTAACAGCCGCAAGAGACGCAGTTCATGCTCAAAGCTCAAGCCATAACCCGATTTAACCTCGACGGTAGTGACGCCTTTATGCAGGAAAGCATCCGCGCGTTGCCGAGCTAAAACAAAAAGCTCTTCATCGCTCGCTGCCCGGGTGGCTTTCACCGTTGACATAATACCGCCACCCCTTTGCATGATCGACTGATAAGTTTCCCCCGCCATGCGCCACTCGAATTCTTTGGCCCGGTGACCGGCAAAAATTAAATGGGTGTGACAATCGATCAAACCCGGCAAAACGAGTTTTCTATTGGCGTCGATGGTGGTGGTTATTTTTGTTTGGGGTTGGTCTTTTTCGTGGCCACACCAAAAAATGGTATCGCCATCGATTAATAAAGCGGCGTTTTGGATGAGGCCGAGGTTGTGGTCGTGAGCTTGAAGGGTGAGGAGTTGACCGATGTTTTTGACGAGCAGCATAATTTCTTCCGAAATTTTTTGGTGGTCCATTTTAGCGAAATGCCCCCTCTCCCGCAAGCGGGAGAGGGGTTGTCCTGCTATCTCGGGGCTATTTTAATCAGCAGCGGATTTATCTCTCCCCGGAATCTTCACCCCCCTCTCATGAGCAACTTCAATAGCCTTCTCATAGCCAGCATCAGCATGGCGCATGACACCTAAAGCCGGATCGGCTTTTAATACCCGCTCAAGCATAGCATCAGCCTCTTTCGTGCCATCCGCTACACATACTTGTCCGGCATGCAAACTATAGCCCATCCCCACGCCGCCACCGTGATGGAAACTTACCCAACTGGCGCCGCAGGCCACATTACTCAGCGCATTTAAAATGGGCCAATCAGCAACCGCATCGCTGCCATCGAGCATTTTTTCGGTTTCGCGAAAAGGGCTGGCCACTGAGCCGCAATCGAGGTGATCCCGACCAATAACGATGGGCGCCTTGAGCTCTCCCTTTCGTACCATATGATTGAACTTAAGCCCTGCTAAATGGCGCTCGCCGTAGCCGAGCCAACATATGCGCGCAGGCAATCCTTGAAAGGCTACTTTTTCCTGCGCGAGGCGCAACCAGCGAATTAAAGAAGTTTTATGAGGAAAAAGTTCCATCATGGCTTGGTCGGTGGCGTAAATATCTTCGGGCTCGCCAGAAAGGGCCATCCAGCGAAAAGGACCCATGCCTTCGCAAAAAAGCGGGCGAATGTATTTTGGCACAAAGCCGTCGTAGTCAAAGGCGCGATGGCATCCACCTTTTTTGGCGCCGGCGCGTAGATTATTGCCATAATCAAAAACCGGCACGCCTTTGTCGAGGTAGTGGATCATAGCATTCACCTGTTTCGCCATGGAAGCTTCCACGCGTTTCAAATAAGCCGCGGGATTTTTCTCACGCTCAATCACGCATTGCCCCAAACTAAATCCTTGCGGCACATAGCCATACATCGGGTCGTGGGCGGAAGTTTGATCGGTGATTAAGTCGGGCACAAAATGCTTTTTGATAAGTTCAGGAAAGGCTTCGCTCGCATTAGCAATCAGACCAATACTAAAGGCCGTGCCGGCGCATTTATGTTGGTTGGCCAATGAAATCGCCTCATCCACCGAATGAACCACGCAATCGAGATAATTTGTCGAGAGCCGTTTTTTAGCTCGTTCTTCATCGACCTCGAGCGCTAAACAAACGCCACCCAGCATGGTAACCGCCAGAGGTTGCGCGCCTCCCATGCCGCCTAAGCCCGCGGTCAGAACGACTTTGCCCCTTAAATTTCCATCGGTTTTAAAATGTTGCCGCGCGGCCTCTTGAAAAGTTTCATAGGTGCCCTGTAAAATTCCTTGGGTACCGATGTAGATCCACGATCCTGCCGTCATCTGGCCGTACATCATCAGTCCACGACGCTCGAGCTCGTCAAAATGCTCCCAGGTCGCCCATTTTCCCACTAAATTGGAATTTGCGAGTAAGACCCGCGGTGCTTGCTCATGTGTCCTAATAACCCCTACGGCTTTGCCCGATTGAATAAGCAAAGTTTCATCGTTCTTAAGTTTTTTGAGTTGGTGGACAATTTCGTCAAAGGCTTCCCAAGAGCGCGCGGCCTTGCCACGGCCACCATAAACAATCAACTCTTCAGGTATTTCCGCCACCTCAGCGTCGAGATTATTCATCAAACAGCGCAAAGCCGCCTCTTGAGGCCAAGCCTGACAGTTTAGTATATTTCCCCGGGGCGCCCTGATATTTCTTTTTGTGTCCATCGCATCCTCTCTCATGAGGAGCATAATCAAAGACTCAATTTATTTCGACCCGTCGCAACAATTCCGGTTAACGATGTAAGACCCGTGTGGCTGTTGCAGGAGGCACACGATTGGTGATGGTCATGTAGTCATAAGCTGGTTGAGAAAAAGTATTCCAATCAATACCGTCAGCTTGCACCTTGATCTTCAAGGCTTGTGCTACATAGTCGGGCAATTCCTTCGCTCTGGCTATTTCGGCACCCGCGAATGGCGGTACTGCTGTATCAACACTTAAAAGATGATAAGTCAAAACATCAACATCACCAGTTCTTGCTGTGACTTTGTCATTGATACTAAAACCCCATTTCTGAGTATTTTCCAGAATTTCTATAAGCTTAATTACTTGGAAATGGTGAAAAGCCGTTGGTCTTCCCAATACATGATAATCACTAATTTTTTCGCGCCGTGCCTCTTCAATAGCTTTAGTGTTGCCATTGTTAAGAAGAATAGTTCTCATCATTTTTTGTTCAGATGGCGTCAATTTTTCATATAAAGATTTAAATGAAACATCGTTAGTTCCTACAATAAAGGAGCCAAGATTATTTAAAATTTTAAGCTCCAAAAATAAAGCCATATAGCTTTCAGCTGGCTTAGCCCGTCTTGCCAAAAATTCTATATATTTTTCAATCTTTGGGCTAAGGCCATGGGTCGCTTTGGCCCCATATTTGATAAATATTTCTGACAAATCATCATAAGAAGCACCTGCTTCTAGGGTTTGCGTGAGCGGGGGATTGGAACTAGCAAGGGTCTTAGTAACAGCAATTTCCGCTGATTTTGCAGGAACCAGAGCGAGGATTGCATCAACTTGGCTTATCAATTCAGGAAGAAGCATCTCTTTAGGCAATTTAAGTATCAAATGTATAAAATCTCTATTTTTGTAATCCGCGGCCAAGAGTTCCTCCGCAGTGCTCTGAGTTTTTACCGCCTCTTTCAGAGACTGAACAAGGCCTGGAATATCCCCCACTTTAAGAGAATGGCCGTCTATCCTTTCCATAATATTTTTCATAACGGGCGACATTTCTGTTAAGTTTGGGGGAGACTCTCTTTCACCCACTGTTCGCCTCGGACGCGCTGGTTGCTCGCCCGAAACGGGCTCAGCGGGATCTGGTGTACTATCAGTGGTGCACGCGGCGACAAAAAGCGATACCGCCAAAATGATAAAAAAACAGGAATACGGTGTCTTTATTAATATATTTTTCATCATCTACTCCAAAATATAAGAGCCGCACGCGGCCGTTACAATTGCCGCGCTACGCTCGCAATGCGATACTTGCTAAGGAACAACTTCAGTATATCTTTATTCCTTTCAATCTAAAGATCTAGTGGCACCCAATATCATCACTTTTAAAAAACGGCCTTTGATTTTTTCTTCACTTAATACTTTCAAGGCCAAATTTAATTTTGCTCTGTTAACGGCGACAAAAGAGTGAGTTTCGCAAATATCAATTTTACCAACATCGCTTCCTAACAAATTACTATTAGCAGTAAGGGCCCCAAGAACATCCCCCGCACGCAATTTATTTTTTCGGCCGCAGCTAATGCGCAAGGTTCCCATGGGGGGAACAATGCCCATCTCATCGCTCGAACTAAGCAGCGTTTCGCGGCTGCCAAAATTTATTTCTTGCCCCTGAGCCGTCTCGATGGCGCTAAGGCGCTTCGATTCAAATGAGTTAAAAAGGGTAAATGCCAAGCCTTGGCTCCCCGCTCGTCCCGTTCGACCAATCCGGTGCACATGAACTTCAGGATCAACCGCTAAATCAAAGTTTATAACGGCTTCTAAATCTTTAATATCGAGCCCACGAGCCGCAACATCGGTTGCCACTAAAATAGAAAGACTCTTGTTGCTAAATAAAACCAAGGCCTCATCGCGCTCCCTTTGCTCCAGGTCGCCATGCAGCGATTGCGCGTGATAGCCTTTTCTTTGCAAATCCGTTGCTAAATCCTGGCACTTTTGTTTGGTATTACAAAAAATTAGGGTCGACTGAGGACGATAATGCCCCAAAATCTGCGACAGCAGCGAAAGGTCATGACTCCCATTTTTCTCAAAGAATCGATGTTCAATATTGAGGGACCTAAGGTCCGTATCAGCTTTAACAAGCACCGCATCTTTTTGAAAATCTTCACTAAGACTCTGAATATTTTCTGGATAAGTGGCGGAGAAAAGTAAAGTTTGTCTTCTTTTTGGCGTATGACTGACAATTTCGGTCATGTCATAAAGAAAACCCATCTCAAGCATGCGGTCAGCTTCATCAAATACGAGGGTCTCGAGATTGCCGAGATAAATATTTCTCTTAAGAATATGATCACGCACACGCCCCGGTGTACCAACGATGCAGTGAACCCCATTTTTAAGAAAAGCCTCCTGCGCCTGCATGGGATTGCCGCCACATAGAGTAGTTATTTTAATATTGGGAATAAGCCGGGCAATCTTTCGTATTTCTTTACAAACTTGTTCACTCAGCTCTCTGGTAGGGCACAATACTAAAGCCTGCACATCTTTGTTCTGAACATCGAGTTTTGACAATAAACCAATAGCAAAAGAAGCGGTCTTACCGCTGCCAGTTTTGGCATGACCAATGAGATCTTGGCCTTTCAGAATATGCGGCAAACTTGCGGCCTGAATAGGCGTCATTTGGTCGTAGCCTAAAAAAACTAGATTCTCTAAAATATCTACTTTAATAGGAAGTTCAGAAAACTTTAAATTACTCATATATTGCTCTTATCATTGATGTCAGAATAGCTATATACCTTTTTTATTCGAAATAATAAGGGCTATGCTTAAGATAGTCGATTTCTGGACCAAGCCGCAGGCGAACGCTTCTGGGTTCCTACGCCTTGGCTCGCAATGACGTTAAGCCCTTGATAATTAACGCTACTCCTTCGTTTTTGGATCGCTTATCAAAACTAGTTCAACCACCGTGCACACCGATTTTGCAGCCTGCGGTAGGTGAGAATATTTGAGTTAGGAAAATGCCGGGAATAGCCACCCTGAAAGGAAGTATTTTGAAAACTCATGGGCGCACTGCAGCCCGGAAGTTTGGGCGGAAATAGTTCCCCGCCCTGCTCGATTTTTTTATAGTCGGCACCAAATGCACCGGGTACGTAGCGGTCCACCACATCTTCTATCTCAGCAATGGAAAAAACCTTGCTCCCGCCCGCCTCATCCGCGGCTTTCAATAAATCCTTCACCACATTATCAAGGGAATAGACGTCATTTGAGTATTCTTGGATACGCATATTCAAGTCGGCCGCCATTATTTCCCCTTGCTGATAGGGGATATTTTCTAGCTCACGGTTAGAATAGTTTTTCCTATAAATGCGCTTAACGAGATGCTTTAAAGGAATATAGCGCTCGTTAGAAGTATAGTATTTTTCAAGACTGCTATTAAAAGTTTTAAAATAAGTAGCCTCGTTAAAAAGACCGGCGCGATAAGCCATGATACGTCCATAAAAATCAGTAAAACCCTCGGTAAACCATTTCCCGTCATAACCGCCGGAGGCTTCCCCTACTTTTATCTTTTTGCCGATCCACATGTGCATGAGCTCGTGAGAAATGAGCTGCTTCATTTCAGCCTTCATGGGGCAATCGACGGGATAATAAGCTCTAAACGAATTAACATGGGCAGTACCGCCAAATTTGGCCTCCTGATTGGTCCTGCACCCAGAGCCAAGCGCCACAATACTGATGAGAAAATAAGGGAAATTGTCGTCATTCCATGTTTCTCGCTGCTTTTCAATCAAACGAGTCACGAGGCTGGTAAATTCCTGATCGCTAATTTTTTCCCAAAACCCAGACAAAACGATGGTAACCGGTTTTCCCCGCACCAAACTTTGCTCCGAACGAATGTTCGAGCCTCCGATAAAAATTCCATCTATCAATGTGTTGGCATTAATGTTGAGAGACTGATTTTTCACCCCAGAACCAAAACTATTATATACGTTATAGCCAGGGCTTAAATGCCATTCCATTTTTATTGGAAATTCTCGGTTATTAAAAAGAGCGACGGGAAAAATTAGCGCCATTGAGCCTGCAAACTGAAAATAATCATTTTCTACCATCGGCGCTGAGAAGGCATCTTTATCCTCTAATTTATCCCCATATCCCTTTACAAAATATCTAATTTTCACCCTTGAACCGACCGGCGCTTCTAATATCTTTTTATTTTCTTCCCCATCCACATCTATAATACGACCAGGCCCCAGCGTTTCTAACATTTCGATACGCTCAAAAAGACGAACCTTTCTTAAAAACTGATTGGGCATTCTAAGACCAATACGTTCGCGAGGCATGACGAATGAGAGGTTAACTTGCAGACGTGGCTCCCCAGTTAAAGAAACTACCGCAAAATCAAACTTAGTATCTAAATTAGACAATTCATCGTGCGAAAATCCCCTTTCACCGGTGGAATCTGAACCACATGCGCTTATAAAACCGAGTGCTAAGGCGGCAAATAAACATAGTGCTATGATGTGCATGCGCTCGGTCATAATGATTTAAACCTTGACATTGCTATGGTTCAGTTAAAAAGGAATGAGGTCTTAAGCTGGCAAAAACATTGACGCGGGGTCATTTAACGACCGGTCCATGTGTGTGCAAGGAGAATTAGGCCTGGGGGTGGTTTTTGGTAGGATTAGGAGAATCTACCGCATTGTAGGGGCCGGCCTCTGTGCCGGCCCGCTTTATTGGCGCGGCGCGTGGGCCCATCTTGTGCGTTCTGCTAACACGAGGGCCGGCACGCAGGCCGGCCCCTACGAAAAGATGGCAAAAATCAAATCTGCCGGCCCACGATATTTTCTTTATAGTTTTCGCCATCATGAGACAAAATTATCTCCCGGTCGTCGATTTTCGTAACGATATGAACCGGGCGGCTCCATAAAATAGCAAGATTTTTTAAGGTCTCTTTGGCGAAGTTAACATCCAATTCCGCGCTTCGGTGAATATGTTCAAGCAATAATTCAGAACGATTTTCATAGTTGCCATTAATTACTTGTATTTGTGGTTGACCTAGATTAGTCAAACTGGTTAATAATTTCTGCTTGATTGCCACGAAATCACGTGATTCTATAACAAATTCTTGCTTGCGTTTATCAAAACCATAGGTAAAAAGCCCAGCTCGCTTACAAAAATCAAGCGTTAAAAACTCGTCGACAAATGTCAAATCACTGTATATTTTCCTCACTTGAAAAATCTTTTCACGCCCTAAGCCAAGATTTTTATTCCACTGACGTTTCTCAGTCATATCAGAGCATGCTTCCCACTCTGATCCAAACTGGCCCTTATTCCAGCGCTCTTCAATATCGCGATAAAGTTCGATGCCAAGTTTATATGGATTAAGATTTTGGGGCGTGGTGGCCATAACACCAGCATGCCTATCGGCAAAATCGATAAGTTCCGAAGGCTCCATCATTTTTTCTGACATGAGTTTAGCGTGCCAATAAGAAGCCCAGCCCTCATTCATGATCTTGGTCATGGCTTGCGGCGCAAAATAATAAGCCTCCTCACGCACCATATCCAAAATATCGGCCTGCCATTTTTTTAAAGGAGCATGCTCGAGTACAAAGCCTAAAACATCGCGGCGAGGCTGTTTGGGAAATCTTAGGGCGGCGGCAACTTCTTCTTCTTTGATCTTCGCGCGCTGCTTTTCAATAAAACTTTCGGGGTTAAGATAGCGTTCCATATATTCATGCTGGGTGGGAATGCGCGCTATCTCACTGCTCAGATCGCGCATTTTGCCGTCGTCATTCTTAAGCGCACGCTCTCGCACAATGTAGGGAGAGTTCACGTCGATAAGATTTTCCAAGGACAACACGCGATCAATAAAGGTCTCAACTTCATTCACGCCATACCAGTTCATGTAGCGACGTACACTAGACGCATGATTGGCCATTTCGTTGATCATGGTGCGATTAGTATGAGCAAAGGAAAAATTGTTTTTGAAAAAATCATTGTGGCCGGTGACATGGCACATGACTAATTTTTGATCAACAAAAGTATTGCTCTCCATTAAATAGGCATAGCAAGGGTCGTTGTTGATGACCATTTCATAGATTTTATTAAGGCCATATTCAGAGCTTTTCTTGAGGCGCTCATATTCCATTCCCCATTTCCAGTGGGGATAACGAACAGGAAAGCCCATGTAGGCCGCGACCATATTGATTTCGTCGTAATCAAGCACTTCATAAACGGCTTCGAAACAATCAAGGCCATAGGTCTTCGCGCAGGCCTCGACTCGTTTTTGCATGTCGCGAAGATCTGATGAAAGCGGCTTGGGCATATGTTAGATCCTCGTTTAAGATTATTTTCCCTGCGCTAAAAAATCTTTGATGGACTGGTAAATCCCTTCCTTATCTTTCACTTCGGAGAGGGCCAGTTTGTCGTAATTTTTTAGTTGTTCGCGCAAATCTTTAATGAACTGGCCGGAGCCATAAGGCGATTCTACTTGGCCATAACTAAACTGATTCACCACCGGTAAAATGCGACGCTTTAGAAGCCCCACGCACAAACGCGTATCATCCACTGACCAATTATCCCCATCCGAGAAATGGAAAGGATAAATATTCCAATCAGACACCGGGTAATCAGCTTTAATAATATCGGCACACAGGCGATAGGCCGAGCTAATCATGGTACCGCCCGATTCTCGCGTATGAAAAAAAGTGTTGCGGTCCACTTCTTTGGCCATGGCGTCGTGAATAATATAGCGACATTCAATACCGTCATAATGGCGCCGTAACCACGTATCGATCCAAAAACTTTCAATCCGCACAATTTCTTTTTGCTCATCGCCCATGGAGCCAGAAACGTCCATCATGTAGATGATCACGGCATTAGATTGCGGCTTAACAGAGCGTTTAAAACTGCGAAAGCGCAAATCATCCTTGATCGGAATGATGACCGGATTTTCTGGATTATAGATGCCCAAAGAAATTTGGCGTTTGAGAGCATTTTTAAAGGTGCGTTTAAAATGCCGCAAAGCATTGGGACCGGTATTATGAATTCCGGTATATTTTAGCGTTTCATTTTGCAGCCGATTACTGCCCCGCCTGTCAATGTTCGGCAAACCTAACTCTTCGCCCAGCATATCAGCAAGCTCTGATAATGAAACTTCAACTTCTAAGGCATGCTCACTACTATCTTGGCTCGCCTTTTGGTCCCCAGTTCCCTGGTCTTTATCGCCTTTGGATAAAGAATCGCCCTTCTCTCCTTGGCCCTGCCCCACGCCACCTTGTTGATCAGAAAAACGAAAATGGGGCAAATCCACGCGCGAAATGGGCACCGAAATTTTTTCGTTGCCCTGCTTGGAAATAAATTCGCCGCTTTTGATGTATTCCTTAAGATTCTTTTTAATCCGACCGCGAATTACATCGTTGAAACGCGAATGATCGTTATGAATGCGCAGACCCATGTAGTGCTCCTAGTCTGCTCTCACATCGCCCCGAGCAAAAATACTGGCCACATAATTCAACACATCAGTAGCGCTTTCCTCGTTATAACCATAGTTTTTAATCAGGCGCTGCTTGACGATATCGATCTTTTCCTGGGTTTCCCGGTCAACCACATTGGACACCATGGTGGTGAGTTTGATGGTGTCTTTTTGATCCTCAAACAATTTTAACTCAAGCGCTTTTTGTAAACGCTCATTGGTTCGATAATCAAACTTCTTCCCATCCACCGCCAATGCACCAATATAATTCATGATTTCTCGACGGAAATCTTCTTTACGGCTTTCAGGAATATCGATTTTATCTTCTACCGATCGCATGAGCCTTTCATCAGGTTCTTCATCCTGACCCGTATATTTGTTTCTCACCCGTTCTTTCTGGGTATAGGCCTTAACATTGTCGACATAATTTCCGCACAGCTTTCCAATGGCATCTTCATCGGCTGCAATGGCACGCTGTACTTCGTTTTTCACCACATCTTCGTATTCTTGCCGCACTACTTGCAAAAGCTCCAAATAACGCTTGCGTTCATCCTCGTTGGTGATCAAGGAATGAGTTTTGAGTCCTGCCTCCAGTTCATTGAGCACAATGAATGGATTAATACTGGTTTGGCTCATATCGCTGACTAAGGCATTTGAAATTTTGTCTTGGATATAGCGAGGAGAAACACCGTCCATGCCTTCTCGCGTTGCCTGCTTCCGAAGCTCTTTCACGCTGTCCTCGGTAAAGCCTGCCAAACTCTTGCCATCATATAGTTTTAATTTTTGCAGCAAGGTTAAATTATAGCCTTTGGGAGGCTCAAGACGCGTGAGAACCGCAAACAAAGACGCCATTGAAACGGTATGAGGAGCAATATGTTTGCCACGAATAATATTATTATTGTAATCGCGTTCATAAATCCTCATCTCTTCCTTCATCTTGGTGATGTAGGGGATGTCGATTTTGACCGTCCGATCCCTCAGGGCTTCCATGTATTCGTTGGCCAGCAATTTACGATATTCAGCCTCGTTGGTGTGCCCAATAATTACTTCGTCGATGTCGGTTTGAGCAAATTTCTTAGGCTTTATTTTATGCTCTTGCGTAGCGCCTAATAAATCATATAAAAATGCCACATCAAGCTTGAGGATTTCAATAAACTCAATAATCCCTCGATTAGCGACACAAAACTCACCATCAAAATTAAAAACTCGCGGGTCAGAATCCGAACCAAATTCCGCGATTTTTCGATAATTAATATCGCCGGTAAGCTCCGTTGAATCCTGATTTTTCTCATCCTTAGGCTGAAAGGTGCCAATGCCCACGCGATCTTTTTCACTAAGCAGTAATCGTTGGACCCGCACGTGAGACAAAACGCGCAGCAAATCGCCTTTATAATGATCCATCAATAAACGAAAAATATAGCGGCTCGCAGGGTTAAGATCGCCTTTTATACGGATCGGATATTGATCACTGCCAAGTTTTAGTTTGGCGATAGCAGCTTCACGAATTTCTAGAGGCAATAATTTAAGCGGCTCTTCATGCAGCGGATCTAGGAGAATATCCTGCCCGCCACTTATATGGTGAAGTTCCTTGGGCAAATGCCAAGCGAAAGTAAATAAGCGTCCTTCGGGAGTTTTTGAATAATACTCAATGCCCTTTTTAAGAAGACGAGCAATGGTTGATTTAGCAGAACCAACTGGGCCGTGTAAAAGAATAACCCTTTTTTCGGTACCATAACCCAATGAAGCACTTTTAATGACGTTAATTAAACGCATCAAAGGTATATCGAGCCCGAACACGGCATCTTTGCCTTTTTCAATCGGGTCATCAAAAAAGTTATAGTGAATCAAGCGTTTTTTGGAATCGATATATTCTTTTTTGCCAAAACCAATAATCATATCGTAGAGGCGTTGAAAGGCCGTACGGGTGACCTTTGGATCCTCTTTAATTATTTTTAAATATTCTTCAAAGGATCCTTCCCAGTGCAAATTTTCATATTCTTTTTTGTCTTGCAAAGACGCCACTGTTGCCAACAAAGATTCTGAATAATTCACATCGCCCCCGCGTTCATAAATCAAAAGGTCATGGCCAACTCGACTCCCAATCCAAAGTTTAAACTGCGCGTTTCACCGGTATTGGAAAGCCACTGGGCCTTGCTATCGCCAATATTGATTTCTGAGGCTTGGTAGGCATCATTTATACCAAATGAATGTTTCACCCAAGTATCAAAATATAAATATTGCATCAGCTTAATCTGACCTCTCAAAGATAATAACCCACGACTTTTATCAAAATCAAAGAGTTCTTTCATTCGTCTGATGGAACTGGCCTGATAAGCAAGGTGCAGGCTCATTAAATCATTTATATTTAAACTGCTTAACCAGTGAAATTGTCGCATAGGCTGGAGACTTTCGTTGTTAGTGGTTAATCGGGCATTCTCATAAGCGACCTTGCTGTTGAATATTTTATCCAGTGCATAGGCAAGTTCAAAATAATAACCATAGCGAAAAGATTCCTCAGTATCAAAACCTACATGTTGTGCTTTTGAGATAGGTATTGGGCTCTTCTCAATATAAGTTTGCCGATCGAGGAGATAGTTATCACCAAAATAATTGGGCTGAAAGTTTTGCGAAAAGAGCCGTCCCTCGCTGCGGAAATAAAGCATGGAGTGTTTATTAGCGTCAAAATAAAAGCTTGCCTGATGACCTAGCGTCACCCCGGCCCCATAACTGCTTTCATCGCGCAAGGCATCGCCTTCGAGTTGATTTAAAAATAAGTGAGAATAAGAAGTGTAAGGCATCAAAGACATCCAGGGCCGCGGGAAAAATGTACTTCCCACGCTCACGGAAAAAGCTTGCGCATTAGCCTCTTCCCGCAAAAGCAAACGGCGTTCTGAATTTAACACAAAGGCCCCATCTTCCTGCGGCATGGGCCCGAGCGGCGCAAAATAATCGCCAACATAGCTAACATCGACATTCATTTCCTTGACGAAGGCATGGGCTTCTACCGCCGACAGGGGTTGAAAACGGGCGTTGATGCCCAAAATATTGGGTTTAATGAGAGGGCCTAAAACGCTATCCACCCGCACTCTGCCTAAATCACCGTGGGCACTGGCAAATAAATGGTCTTGATCATAAAGTCCCTCGCCCACCAAATCTTTTAACAGGTCGCCATAAGCAAGCGTGTGGGCACGAGTACGACTCAGCGTTAATGAAAATTGTTCTTCCTCGCTGCCGATTTCCAAATGGCGTACTAATCGCTGCGCATCAAAAAAAGTCCTAAAATCCCCCTGGCGTGGCGCAACAAATTTTGAGCCCTTAACAAAACCCTTTTGGCGACTTATTAGGCCCGCTGTCTTTTGAATATTGTCATAAACGGGAAAGCGCAGCGGCAGCCCGAGGTGGCCATTCATTTTCCATACGGTAAAATGGGCCTGAGGATAAAGATTAAAATGAAATGCTCTCGCGATCACATCGGTGCCGCTAAAGAGGGATATTGAGCGTTCGGTACGCCTCGCGTCTCGTTCGCTAAAAGGAGGCTGATTGCCCTGGTGAGACGGCGCAGAGAAAGAACTCGACGAAGAACTGTCAAAATCCGGCTTTTCGATAGCCTCAAAATCATCTTCAATGCCAGGCTCATATTCTATCTGAGCATCTTCAAAGATATCTTTTTCTTGTCCATAACTACTGAAACTTAAAAGCATTATTAAGATGGAAATTTTTTTTTGCATATTTGCACCTAAAAGTTATTAGCTTATCCTGTGAGAGATTAATTATAATTCTTTGGTTAAGCATCAATCAACAATACAACAAAAGTTGAGAAAGAGAATAATTTGTCGCAACCGCTATTTCACAACGCTCACATCAAAACCAGCAAGTATAAGAGCCTTTCTGGTACCCTTATGCTCTTCGTCGCATCTCTGTCATCTTCGGGCTTGACCCGAAGATCCAGCGAAATGGCATTATGAAGAGAGCCTCGGGTCAAGCCCGAGGATGACAAGCTAATGGCCGAGGAAGATAATTTTACGCTCGCAATGACCCTTAATCCCCAATAAAAAATTTCCTCTTTTCGGGGTCGAATTGAATTTTATCTCGCCGTTTTTTAACCATTTTCTCCAGCTCATCATCCGCCTCAGGCGCATCCACCAGCCATTTCCTGAAGTGACTCAAAGCATCGGAGCGCACCAATTCCGAAGAATTCTTCCTTAGCTCAAGCAAAAAATCAAAACCGCTTAGATCACCCAAACTAAGCAAGGCATCAGCGATACCAATTTTGACAAAATCATCGCTTTCTTTCCCAAAAATATTTTTCAAATGGGGTATTGCTGGCCGATAGCTCATAATGGCCTGGAGCGTAATGGCCTTTTCCCGCACTAAAGCATCTTTATCGGCAAGAAAATTCAGGGTTCGAGGCATAAGGTCACTTAAATGCAAAAGATCAATCTCATTTAATGCACTGATTATTTCGCTACTCTCTGATGAACTAAGCATATTTTCTAAAGCAACGATTTTCTCAGTGATATTTTCATGCCCGAGCTGATGGCGCCGACTCACTTTTTCGGCGCTATTTGCCTGAGATATTTTTAGTACTTGGGGCAAGAAAATAAAAACGATAGCGAGCGCCAACGCCAAAAGTCCATGTCCTAGACCTTGGCGGCGTGTCACGGGGCTTCGAAACTCCCGATAAATCGCCACCGCAGCCAGCAAGAGACCTAAAAAAACCACAATCGTCGGTCCCGACGGCAAATCTAAATAATAAGAAAACCACACACCGATGACGCTTGCAATAATGCCCGAGCCCCACCCAATCAAGAGGCGAGTTTTTGTTTTAGTAGCGAGTAAAACCCCGATTACCGAGGGGATTACCAAAAAACCAAAGACCAATAAAACCCCGCCAATACCTACTGAACTGGTTACCACTACCCCGAATGTCGCGTAAAATAAAAAATCCCAAAGACGGGTATGCCCGGTCGGCAAATGACGCAGCGCCAGCTCATTGGACAAAGCAAAAAATTGCCTGCGACAAGCCCAGTGAAAAAGGCCTACTATCGCGTAAAGAAGGCCCGTATAAAGTACTTCACGCGGGCTTACCCACAAAATGCTGCCAGCGAGCATCTGCTGCACTTCATCGGCGCCATGGGGCAAGTTGGCAGTCATCAAAACCGTCATCGACAAAGCGGCCGCATAAATAATACCAATGATGGCTTCGTGAGGAATATGCTCGTTTTCGGTGCGGGTCATAGAAAAAAGCCATGCGCCGAGCAGGGTAAAAATTACCGAAACAAGTTTTACTAACAAAACATCAGTGTCGAAAGATAAACCTAGAAATACGCCGTAAACAGCGCCAAGACCTGCTATTTGCGCCAGCGCCAAATCGACAAAGATAACTTTGCGGGCAATAACATGGATGCCTAAATAGGCATGAATGCCCACCAAAATAAAACAGGCCAAAAGTGGCCATAACATTTGCGACCAGGCTTCAAGCATTATCCACCTATTTTGTTAGCCGGCAATATTCGCACGGCTCCTCTAAACTCAACCAGAGTTTTCACTATGCGATTCATCATAGCCACATAAGATTCGCCAGGTGAGCAATCGACTTGTATAAAAATTTTATTGCCGCCAATGCCAGTCGCTATCAAATCAATCAGCTTGGTATTGCCAGTATAATAAGTTGCTGCAGCTATATGTTTCACCTGATTCTCTTTGGCTTTTTTAATCAGGTCATTTTGAAATCTGAGGCTCGGTGCCACGCCCGATTTTTCTTCAATAGAACCCATTATTTTTAAACCAAAATCGTTGGCCAAATAGGAAAATTCAGTGTGATAGCTCATAAAAGTATAATCAATTTGCTGTGCACTCTTTAGCCAACCCCCAACCTGCTTTTTCTTTTCTGTGAGATATTGGCTAAGTTTGCGGCCTTCTTGCAAACGCCATAAAAAATCAGGATTGCCGGCCGCTTTCACTAAATCTGCGCCGAACATGGCCTCGCTTAATTGATGTTTAAAATCGTTAAAGTTTTTATCGTATTTAGCACTATTTTTTGCATCGATTTTAATCAACGCATTTTTTATATTCTCAGCCATTTTTAGAGCGCCCAAGGGGCTAAGCCATACGTGAGGATTGCCCTGCGGGTGAATGTCGCCTGCTGAGCGATTGAGAGCACTGGGCACTTCAAGCATGGACACCCCATTTGAGGCAGTGATCAAAGCCTCGCCCGAAATAAGCTTGGTATTGCCTGAACCATTGATCACCAGCGGCACCCATAACTCTAAACTGCGACCGACCTGAATAAACATGTCAGCTTTGCTGAGCCAATTTTTAAAAGTCGGTTTGGCTTTTACAAAGTGAGGATCCTCAGAGGCACTCGACAAACTATTAACTTCCACTCTATCGCCGCCCACGGCTTTCGTGAGCGAGGCCAAGACCGACAAAGTAGTCACCACTTTAAGCTTTGCCTCAGGAATGACAGCTTTCGGGGGTGCTTCTTGGGGTTTTGTTGCTTCTTGGGGTTTTGTTGCCTCTAAAGCTTTAGTTGCTTCTTTCGGTTTAGGTGCTTCTTGAGCCATTTTTGGAGCCAAAGCTTTAGGAGCTTCCCCGGCGTTCAAAACACCGCACCCTAGCACCATTAACATCAGTAATTTTTTCATATTTTTGCCCTTCAAAAGTTCTAGCGATTTGCAAAATATGGCTCGACCGGATGGCTGCCAAGAATAAAATTCATCGATAGCATCATGCGATGATCCCCGGCGAAAGAGTTAATATCCGGCATCACATGTTCATAGCCAACGCGAAAACGCATGAATTCGGTGGTATAAAGCCCTACATAAGCGCCAATGGCATGCTGAAATTTATTGAGCTCTTCCTCTTGAGGAGCCACATCATAACGTAGCCCAACAAAGCTCGAGCCAATCATTTTTGTCTGTAGCCACGTGAAATTTCCTAAAGGCCAGCGACCATTTACGTTTTTATTAACGGCATAGATCTCGCTACCAGCGAGAAAAATCGGGTTTTGGCCATAACCAGTAGGCAAATAGCTGTAGTGAATGTCGCCCCCCATTAACCAAAATACCCCGCTTCCCGCTTCGCCATTACGGCCAACTAAAGAGCTCGTACCAACATCGAGAAAATGCGCAGGGGTGAGCTCTTGATGCCACCAGGCATGGGCAATCGCGCTCGGCATATCTTTAGCGCCCTTATCTTGCATAGGGAGTTTATTGCCCATCACCCCTTCCAATGACCAACTAAGCGCGCTGCTCGACGAGAAAGCCCACGAACTATTGAGCGAAAGCCCCTGGGAAGCATAACCTTCATCGCCCAAAAATACGCGCAAAGCGAGCGGATAAGTGATTTGCGGAATATTATGCAAGTGAATACGATTCATGCGGCCGAGTGCCGTTTTAAATTTACCCGCTCTAATCTCAATGCCAAAAGGTGCAAAGTCGAGCCCCGGCCATTTTTTCAAACGCGCATAAGCTTCTTCAATGCCAACGTCAAAGTGATTGGACTCATGTTGCTCAATAGCCACCACCGCCAAGGCATCAGCCCATGGATCGATGCCGCCCCGAAACTCAAATTCTAGTTCTCGAACGTTCACGCCATTGGAGAATCCGTGGTCGTGACTATGAGCCTTTTTAGGCTTGACCGGCACATTAATGCCATGTTGGCCTAAAACGTCGAAAATCACCGAGATGCTTGGATTAAAAGCACTCGGTCGTTCCTGCTCTGCCAAGGATTTAGTAGCGTCGAGATCGGTTTTTAGTGTGGCCACTTGTGCTTCAACATCAAGCAATCGCTCGTCCACATCCGGCGCTCGTTCGGCCAAAATCTTCAACGAAAAAAACGCTCCAACCAAATAGCTTTGGCAGCAGATGCGGCGCAATAACACAATGCCTCCTAAAAAT
This sequence comes from uncultured Myxococcales bacterium, assembly GCA_964368985.1. Taxonomy (GTDB): domain Bacteria; phylum Myxococcota; class UBA727; order UBA727; family JABDBI01. The sequence goes on from CAYJDW010000014.1 coordinate 28,926, forward strand.
TACAAGTCCTTTTTAATAGACATGATATTTAGCTCCGCCAACTGGGCTTGCTCAATTTGCGATGGTGCCTTGGTGAGAAGGTCGGTACCTTTTTGGCTTTTCGGAAATGCAATGACATCGCGAATAGAACGCGAACCCGAAAGAAGCATGCATAAACGATCCAAACCAAAAGCAATGCCACCGTGGGGAGGAGGACCATAGCGCATAGCTTCAAGCAAGAAACCAAATTTTTCTTGCTGCTCAGCAGGAGAAATATTGAGCGCGTCAAAAACCGCCGATTGCATTTCTTCGGAGTGAATTCTGATTGAGCCGCCACCGATTTCATTGCCGTTAATTACCAAATCGTAAGCACGGGCATAACAAGATCCTGGGTCACTCTTTAGTTTGTCGACGTCACTTAGTTTGGGCGAAGTGAAAGGATGGTGTGATGCCACATGAGTGTTGCGCTCTGCATCATATTCAAACAACGGAAAATCTGTCACCCACAAAATATTCCACTTCTCAACGCGCTCGCCTTCTTGTTCAATCAATCCAAATTTACGAGCAAGATGAAGCCGTAGGCCCGACAATACGGTGTGACATAATTTTGGCTTGCCCATCTGCAGCAATATCAAATCCCCATCTTTCGCACCCAGCGCCTGGTTGATGGCCTTGATAGCTTGAGGCTCAATATTTTTAGCAAAAGGCGATTGGGCCCAGTTATTTCCCTGCTCTGCCACTTTTGCGCGCCCAAGGCCTTTGCCCCCTAAACTGCGTACCACGTCCTCAAGTTTATCGAGCTCAGCGCGGGACAAAACATATTGTTCAGGAATCACCATCGCTTTGATCATGCCTTTCGACTGAACCGTGTCCTTGAAAAGCGGCACGCCCGCGCCATCAAAGCTCTCGATGAGTTTGGTTAAATCATGGTGTTCTAAACCAAAGCGAGTATCTGGTTTATCGCAGCCATAACGCGCCATGGCTTCATCATAGGTCATGCGGGTGAAAGGGGTATTTAGTTCGGTACCAAGGGCCGCTTTAAATACAGCCTTCATCAGCCCTTCAGCAAAACCAAAAACCATTTCCTCGGTAGCAAAGCTCATCTCAACGTCGATTTGGGTAAACTCAGGTTGACGATCGCCGCGCAAATCCTCGTCGCGAAAGCATTTTACGATTTGAAAATATCGATCGAGCCCCGCCATCATAAACATTTGTTTAAAAAGCTGAGGACTTTCTGCCAGCGCAAAAAAACTCCCCGGCGTATAGCGGCTCGGCACCAAGAAATTCCGAGCACCACCTGGGGTATAGCGTACCAAGGTGGGAGTTTCGATTTCTAGAAAGTTATTGGTATCAAAATATTTTCGCGTTTCTTGCATAATGCGGTGGCGCATCATGAAATTCTTTTGCACCGAAGGACGACGCAAATCGAGCACTCGATGGGTGAGGCGTTTCTCCTCGTGAGTATCGATTTTATCTTCGATCATGAAAGGCAAAGCATCACTCTTCGAATAGACTTCCATAGTCTTTACATCGACTTCGATGGTACCGGTTGCCAATCGATCATTATAAGCCCCACCATTAGCTTGACGATCTTCAACGATACCCCGAATACCAATGCACCATTCACTGCGAAGCTGGTGAGCGAGCTCATGAAGTGCCGCATCTGTTTCTGGTTTAAAAACGATCTGGGTCACCCCGTAGCGATCCCGTAAATCCACAAAGCGCCGGCCGCCGTGATCGCGCAAACTTTGCACCCAACCCATCAAGATCACTTCATTATTGACGTGGCTAAGGCCTAATTCGCTGCAGGTGTGGCTTCGTCGTTTTTCAAGAAGTGAGATGGACATGACTTTCCTCTATTTTTATGGGTGCACTAAAGCTGCCAATCGTTAACAAGTACGCGGGCTTTGACAATGGTGGTTGGGTTTCAATGTGACTATAAAGAACAAAAATAGAGCTCAAAATAATCGCCAAAGATCACGGCAAGCACCTGCTGCAAGCGCGCGGGCCGGCCTCTGTGCCTGCCGCTAGACTGCAATAACGATTGACAATTTTTTAGTATTGTATGAAAACCAAGTTAAAGACCAAACTAAATACACTCTTTAACGCACTACGAATTCCCCCATTTGCCAAAGCGCAAAAAATATGACAAAAGATTCTTTCCCTCAAAATTCAGCTCAACAAAGAGCTTTAAATTATATACTTTTAATGAGCTCCCTTAGTTTTCCGCGAGCTTAACCAATATTAAAAAAGTTAACTTGAAAATTAAAAACTCAATTCAAACTCACGGAGTTTTTTTATGGATTCAATGGCATCACTTCCTGTATTAGCCGATTTTGGAATAATTTCCCTTCTCATCGTTTTTGCCCATCTTTTACGCAATCGCATAAAGTTCTTGCAAAACACTTACATTCCAAGTGCCGTAATTGCTGGATTGATTGCCTTGTTGTGTGGTCCTCAATTTCTTGACGTGATTCCTTTTAGCATCGATCACAATTTACAAAATATTGCGAGTTACCCGTCATTTCTCGTCGTTTTACTCTTCGCGACTTTATTTTTAGGGAAACGCAAAAAGAAAATCTCCGTAAGGAAAACTATTCGAAAAGCTGGGGATACTTTTTTCTTTAATCTTGCGGCTATTTTGGGCATGTACGGCTTTTCTCTCTTATTTGGCTTGCTGCTTTTATATCCGCTCTTCCCTTATCTTCCAAAAGGCTTCGTTTTGCTTCTGCCCGCCGGTTTTGTCGGCGGACACGGAACGGCCACGGCCATTGGCAGCGTGCTAGAATCCTACGGCCTTGAAGGCGCCATGAGTATTGGCTATGCATCAGCCACTGTGGGTATTTTAGTCGGAATTCTTGGGGGGATGGTGCTGATTAACATCGCCATTCGCATGGGTTGGACTCGCATGATCAAGTCCTCGCAAGAAATGCCCTTGAGCATGAAAACGGGCTTTATTCCAGAAGAGGAACAAGGCTCCTTAGGCAAAGAAACTATCAGCCCCATCGCTCTGGATTCCTTGACCTGGCATATCGCTATTATTTTTTCCATCGCCATTATGGCCTATAAAATTTGTGGCCTGATCGCCATTTATTGCGGCATCGAAGTGCCGGTTTTTTGTATTGCTTTATTAACAGGAGCACTTTTCCAAAAACTCATGAATATGATTAGCTTTGGTCGCTACATTGACCGAATCCTCATGAATAAGCTTGGCGCCATGATTACCGATTTTTTGGTGGCTTTTGGGATTGCATCCATGTCGGTAAAAGTTGTTTTTAACTTTGCCTTACCCTTGGTTTTGATGTTCTTCTTTGGCACCCTTTTTACCTTGGCTTTAGTGTGGTTTGTGGGACGAAGATTTTGTAATAATTTTTGGTTCGAACGCTCCATGATCATGTATGGCTGGACCACCGGCTCAGTGGCAGTCTCCATGGTTTTGATACGGGTTCTCGATCCAAACATGAAATCAGGAGCTTTAGAAGATTTCGGTATTTCTTATTTTGGCGTCGCCTTTGTCGATATAGCCATCATTAGCCTTCTGCCCCACCTAGTAATGCAAGGCATGATTTTTTGGCCCATCGCAATCCTTATCGGCGCCTTCTGCTTAAGCCTCTTGTTATCGATCAAATTAATAGGCCTCTTTGGGCCATCCCCAACCGAACTCCGTGCTGGCGAAGAAGAAATAATGGCTAGGAATTTGCTTGATGACTAATAACTAGATCGGATAATAATTTACCACATCACCGGCTTTAAGCACGGTGGTTGACGCATCGAGCAAACATAAAGCATTGCTTTGGGCAAGACTAAAAATTTGGTGAGAATCTTGATGGGCTAAAATAGTCAAATGATTGTTTGGATCTACTTTTGCCCTTGGAAATAATGTCCACCCAGGGGCTTTTTGAAAATCATTGAGAAGACGGGCGGATTTAGTTGGCATTAAATCATTCCCATAGGATTGGCCAAGCATGCGCTGAACAAAAATGTGAAAGCCTACAAAAGCGGCCACCGGATTGCCGGGTAGACCAAAAATGCGCGTATTATCCTTGGCGCCAAAATAAAGCGGTTTAGCCGGGCGCCAATAGCCTTGCCAAAAAATCTGGGTGACATTGCAGCGCGCTAAAGCAGGCCGAACTAAATCATGATCTCCTTGAGAAATCCCACCCGTCAGCAAAATAATATCGGCGTGTAAATTATTATTTATGGTGGCTTCGATGAGGTTTTGATTATCGCCAACTTGAATAATAGCAACGTCATGAAAGCCAAAAGCCGCGCATTGAGCCTTGAGCATCGCTCCTAGGAAAAAATAAACTTGGCCATAACGCAAAGGCTCGGGGGGATTTACCAACTCATCGCCGGTACAAATAATCACGATTTTAGGGACTTGAAAAACCTTCACGCGCACAAGACCCAGGCCCAAAAAAAGCCCCATCAAAGCAGGCGTGACCGAAGATCCTTTGGCGGCAATCATTAGCCCTGTTTTTACATCGCCACCTTTTTTACGAATATGTTGGCCAGGCTCAGGTTTAGCTGAGAAGATCGCCGTGTTTTCTTGCCGCTTCACTTGTTCCTTCATCACCACCGCATCGCACCCTGCCGGTATCGGCGCGCCCGTCATGATGGCCGCACAGCTTTGGTCCCTTAAACGCGGCTCATCCTGACCCACTGCTCTAATACTTTCATTGATTTTAAGAGTATGATTATCGATTAAGTCCGCCATTCTTACTGCAAAACCATCTACCGACGAATTATCAAAGGGCGGCAAATCCATCGGCGCGAAAATATCCTCCGCCAAAAAGCGGCCCAAAGATGCCTGCACAGCGATCTCTTCATGCCCCCATTTAGGGGCATGAATTGCCAATAATTCCCAGGCTTGATGAAGATTAATCATGGCTTTATCTCAGTTGATTCTCGCTCGTCGTCGTGAGGAGCAGATCTAGGCTGAGCATTAAAACTTTCGGCGGTTTTTGTTAATGGCGAAGGTCGCCCAGGCTGCTCAAATCATCCGAAACTTGTCGAATTTTTTCAGATAAATCGGTATTACCTATTTCTTCAGGTTTTTTGCCAAGAACAAAGTCTTGATAAGCAGGAAGATAATCTTCTTTTATCACCAAACTTGGATTTCTTTCCAAGAGAAGCGCCATAACCGAAGACCAAAATCGCTCATAAGCGTTTTTTATAGCGGCTCTTTTTATATTGTGCTTGAGAGTTTTAGGAACCATTTTCCATTGTTCAATCTTTGTTCGTGCAGGATCCAAATAAATAGTTGGATCCTCTGCATACGCTTTTTGCAAAAGACTTTCTAAAGAAGGCAATAAAGGATTTCCGGCTATGTCTTTCTTCGGCAAATAAGTAAATTTTAAAGCATCAAGCTCCTTCGCCTTGGCGGGCTTAGGCAGACCATTGTGAAGCATCAATTCCCAATCACGCATTTTAAATTTATAGATATTATTATCGTATTCTTCGACTACTTGGACAATATTATTGTTTTCATCTTGATACCAAACTAACGAAGAATTTCTGCTGGCGACGATGGGCATCGTAAATCTTAATTTTTCAAGAGCACTTCCTAACATAGTCAAACTATTTTTCTGCCATTCTTTTCCTATTTCTTTATATAATTTAAAACCTTTCAGTCTTACATCATCAGTAAAATAACTAATTAGATTTCCCACTTCATGAACCATAAAAAATGCCGCATCTTCCAATATTTTTTTATGCTCTGGATTGGCCAAATCCTCTGTCCCATAAAGATTATAAATGGGTTTTACTAGGCTCGGCCAAAAAAGCACCCCTTCTGGGTCTAAGGCATGGTGCAAATCATGATAGAGAAACCCACTGGTGCTTAAGAGCCCGTTATGAGCGAGATATTTTTCTTGCGGGCTATACCGATTAGTCACGACAAAAAGATCGCAATCAAAAACTGAAATCATAATTCTAGGTTGTTTTAAAAGGATATTTAAAAAGGTTTCTTGACTCAATGAACTCGAACAATTGGTATAAATAATTAGAGGAAATAATGTACCCGAATCAAAAGCTTCATCAGTGATTTCATTTGCTGCATTGTCTGAATAGATGAGAGTGGCCTCTTCAACCAATCCTGCCCAAAGGGAGCGACTTAAAAAAGACCAATCAGGGGCATCAATGGATGATAGCCTTTCAAATAGAAATTTTAGGCTCGGATATAAGATGGATGAAGGCTGTTCAGAAGATCCCCGCTTTACTCCTTTAATCTCCCCTTTATGCCAATCAATTATAACTGAAGCCAGGACATTAATGCGCCAAAATACTAAAGGACTAAGCCGATGCTGGTTATTATGGGTCACTGCCAAATTCAAGAGAAGATTAAGAAGGAGGAGCGATTCTTTTCGTCTCTTTTCTAAACCCCTAGTTTCTATATAGCTTTTCCATAAAGTAAAACCGCTATTCAAGAGGATTTCAAATAATTCTGGAACATGAATAATACCGTCGTTAATAGTAGGGTATTTACGATATATTTCATTATATCTAGCAATTTGCGTCCTAACCGGCACATGCTCATAGCCCTTAATTTCCAGGAATAAAGCGCTAAGTGAGTCTACCTCTCCCCCTAACCAAAATTCGTCGCTATCATTAAAGAGTTTTTCTTGTTCGGTAGTAAATCCACCTACTCTCTCAAAACAGGAAAATATCCTCTCCCTAAGGAGCTGAAAACATCCAGGTTTTTCACAATTTAGGTCAGCAGCATTTGCCTCAGCATTTCCAAGCACAAGCAAAGCTAACGCAAGCAAGGCGCGCATTTTCTTATTATTCATAGTATATTCAAACCACAATTATTTATATTTTATAATTAATTAAATCAACTCTCAATACAGTACAATAACGCAGCAATATGTCAACACTTATGGGTTGCCGCACTTGGCTCGCAATGATGTTCGCGCATACCTATAGCAAAATACTCCCCCTTTCTGCTCCCCATTGAAATTACTTAGAAAATCCCCGCGTAGAATATTTCGCAATCGAGATTAGTTTCATAGCAATGACGCTTAAAATTGTACTCATAGCTATGTTAATTTCCGGCCTGGGCATTGCGGGAGATCCGTTTCCCTCAGAAGTTCCAATACCTCGCTTTATAAAAAGAATCCAAAAAAGCCCCCATGTTGCGAAAGTAAAAAGTGATACTACCTCGCATGGGCAAAAAATTGTGTCTTTGCTTATTGAAGGCCTGCTCGATGCTGATCCAGATTCGACTGAGGAATGGTTTTTCCTTGAGACTGAGCAAACTTTAAAAGTTTATCAAGAATTTGCGCGTTCTTTTCAGATGATAAATTATAGCGATCCGGAAAAACCTTGGTCGACCCACCTAGATTCTCTCAGTGCTATTGCAGAAATTTTATTTAAATCCTCTTTGAAATTTTTAATCGATGAGCTTCAATTTGAAGCGGCCCTAAAAATGTCGAGTGAATTAAAACTTCGTCAGAAGTCGGAACAATGCAACTACGAGTGGTTTTTGTCATTCACGGAACGACTCGAGTTCTTGTTAACGAATAGAGAGCAGCTCAACCTTGCAAAACATGCTTTTAATCCTCCCTTCGACAAATATCAGGAAAAACTTAGATTATCCAACAATGTCGAGGATCCCGATTGGTGGAGCCATGAAAGTTATCTTGAAGCAAGCCGCACCGCTGGCAATCTTCATACGCAAAAAATTGCGTCCCTTGAAAGCCGAGTAAAAGAATTCCCTTTCCTTGTCTATCTACCGTTGCCATTAGAACTCAATCCAAAATATATATTTAAAAATATTCCCAGCCTCAACCAAGCTCTGGCTTTCAAAAATATTAGCCCCATTATGAAATGGAGTCAGGGAGGATTCTTGCCGCCTTATTTGCAAGGGTGTCAAAGCCAACAACATTGGGCTCGTCTTCGCGAAATGCTTTCAAGCACGGCGTTTTTGGCTCCAGACACGGACATTGGTTTTAAGAAAATCGCTTCTTCGGAATTTGCTGAACTCGTATGGCAGCTGGTCCTCGTCCAAAGACAACTCTATTTTAAGAGCTACGACATCGTGAACCGCATGATCGAAAATAGAGAAGCAAATCCTTTTATCAATATACACACTCGAAAGATGAATTATTTTTTTGCATTCTATATTTTTTACTATTCCTCAAGCGGAATTTATAATTTAATTTCGCTGCTCCAAGATGCTTCAAAAATTCTTTTTCTCAAGGAAGGAATGAAGATGAATCATATGCAACTAAAAAAGCTGCGAGATCCCCATTATTTTAACAACGGGCTTGCCGGCGACCTTAAAGCCTCCCCCTCTGAAAAACAAATGGCTTTTGAATTTTTGCATTATGCTCAGCTATTTTCAAAAGATTTCAACCTATTCACGGCAAGAGATAAGGAGTACATTAATTTATTTAATGAATACAATCTTCTATTACATAAAATGATATCTCAAGATATAGAACCCACCTTTTCATTGATTAACCCGCTCCTTTATCGAGAATCCGAGCCAGAAATTTTCACCATAAATAATATTTCTTGGCACAAATTTGCGGACCTACCGCGAAGAACAACATCGTGCATTCTCCAATTCGTTTTTGACGATAAGGATTGGACTAACCACATGCCCAAGCCCAAAGCTCCTCACGTGATTGAAGTTCAAATCCCCTCTAGGTTTCGGAAAGAAGCTAAAATTGCGAGGATCTTGCACTATTTAGACGGGACTCCCGCGGACGCTGATTGACCGCCCCCATACTGCTGTTGCTGATTTTAAGGGAGCTGCATTGAAAACACTGAGGATCTTTGTTGATGGCAAGCTCTAAAAAACCTGCGGCATGAACAATATTCATGCAATTTTTTCTCACTTTGCCGACTAGAAAATCAAGAGCCAAAGCCGACGCCTTAGCGGCCACCAGGAAACAAGTGTGCGTGAAGATGCCGGTATTGGCGCAATTATCCGCAAGTTTACTGCGCCTGAAACAGGAAAAACAGCCGCCGAAATCCGCCGGGTGAATGGCCGTGACTTCGCCTTCTGCCTGATAAACGCTGGCTGAAATAAAGGGGACTTGAAAAATCCGTGCATAGTGGGCCAGCATTATTTTAGTCGGCATTGAGTCGGAAGCATCCACCACGAGGTCGAAATTAGTAAAATGAGCATCTGCATTTTCTTCGTCCATCATGCGATCGTGAGCACTCACGATAAGCGATGAAAATCTCTCTTTCAGATATTCGGCCATCAATTGCGCCTTATTTAGACCGACATCGCTGCGCTTAAACATAAATTGACGAGCAAGATTGGTGATATTCACGTCGTCACCATCAAAAATCGCAAGGCTTTTTATCCCCAAGGCTGAAAGATTGATAGCGAGTGGGCAGCCTAAACCCCCCGCTCCCACCAAGAGAACCTTTTTTTGAGCAATTATATCGGGGTCCATATTTTGCCCGCGCAAGGCTTTTTTCACCGGCTCCAAGCTTCTAAAAGAATCAGGCGCACATTGGCATAAACCCTGATCCCAAGATTTGGTGCCGTCTTCATAATATTCACACTTCCAAATCGGCAGCGAACTTTTAAGTTCATCCATGATAAAACGCGCCGCCAAAAATGCCGGAGCCCGGTGTTTGGCGAAAACCTCAATCACCACCGCCACCTCTCCCGCGCAGGCACGACCGAGTAAATGAACAGCCTTGATAAAAGTTATGGCGAATTTTTTCCTCGCCGCTGCCTCAATGGCCAGAAAATGACTTATGGCGAGCTGGGTATAAGCCTCATAGAATAAATAATCCACGGCCTTTTCATGATTGATTTTCCGCACCGTCCCGCTAAAACGCACCTGTGCGCCGGTTTCAGGATCAGAAAGACTCGGTGCTAAACTTTTGATCTCTTCTTGGCTATGAGCAAATGTTAAGGGCATTGGTGGTATCCTCGAGGCTATTTAATAATCTAAACCAATAAACTCTTTTGACCAGGTGGCCTTATGGCTCAGTTTTTTCTCAAAAATCAACAGCCCATAACCATTCGCGGCATTTCGCGAGCGGATGCAAAGGTGCGTCACGAGTTTTTTTGTGAATTATCGCGAGCCCAAAGCGGCATGATCCATGCTATCGACGAAATTGACGAAGATCCCGATGAAAGCTTTGAGCAGATTGACGATTTTTTAAGAAATCAGCGCGGCCTTTGGCTGGTAGCAGAAAATAGAGCCGGGCATATTATCGGCGAGCTCGATATCACCATTAAATCTCTCCGCCGCGTACGTCACGTCGGCGCGCTCACCCTGGGCGTCGCGCCCCACGCTCAGGGTTTGGGCTTAGGCTCGCTCCTCATTGAACAAGCATGCCTCTGGGCTCAGTCCCAAGGCCTCAGGCGCATTGAACTTTTCACTTTTGCCACTAATCTCAAAGCCCAAAAACTCTATATTAAACATGGCTTTATCCAGGAAGGCGTTCGAAAAAATTATTTGCGTCATGAGGATGGTCATTTTGAGGACGATTTTTTATACGCTAAATATATTTAGCGTATAGTTAGAATAGCTTATTTCTGTTCGTCACTACGCCATAAAAACTCAGCAGTTATCTCGGCGAATTCCTGCGTGACTTTTGTGATAGCTTTTTTGGTTTCTTCGACATTCAAGCGATCGTTGATTGTTTCTTGCGTAACGACAATATCATGGGCTATCTCTTTCTTTGCTGTTTTTAGATCATAGACGCGAACCTCGCCAAGGATTTCTAATTGGTAAGAACCGATTCTGATGCCAAAATTAGCCGTAGGCAGGATCCAACCCCAGCGTATGATGCGCACTTCAACCGATAGATCATCAGAATCGGTTTTTGGTTGATAATATTTTTTAATGCGTTCACTGATATTTTTCTCAAGGGAGGCTCTCACTTCTTCCTGATCAACATCCTTAAATACCTTTTGTAGTTCCCTTTCCCGCTCACCTTTAGTTGCTGCGCCAATCGCTGCTTCCAAGAAACCGCCGCTGGTATTATCTTGTTCGTGTGAAGGGGACGGCAAATTTTTTACCTGGACAGCCATGGCGTGCTTTTCATTAAAATAATGACTGGGGATATATTTTGTCGTCGCACATCCAGCAAATAGGAACACACTGATTAAGCTTGCTTGCTTTAAAATCATCGCTATTTTTTTCATTTTAACCATCTCGTCAGGCCATAAATACTTTCAGATAGTCTTAACCTTATGATCTATTTGGTTTAATGACCTTTATTAACCCATTATAAGCGCAAATAAAACAATATCAAATACTATCAACTATCCTCACCGGCAGGAGCGCAGCGCTTTACAATGCAGAATATCTATAATAGGCGCTTATTGAGATTTCGGGATAATTTTCTTTATGTGATCAAATTATTTTTATATGGCGCCAAAATGAATAGATTAATAGCTTTTATACTTGTTTTATCTATAAGTGCATTCTCTTTTTCCACTCCTCCTGACTATACTATAGATTGGAATCTTGATCTTAGCTGCCGAGATAGTGATGCTAAGTATTGTTATCCTTTCTTTTACATGACTGCCGATCAAGAAATCAGCTTTTTCCCCAATTATGTAAGCGCTTTAAATGTATTGTCACCAGTTTTCACTATAGGAAGTCTTTCTATATGTTATGCCCTTCTTAATAAATTTGAGAGAACTACTCGTACTTCTATTAATCAAAAGATGGTGGTTTTTGATAGATTGGAAAATCAATTACGAGAATTGTTAGCCAATGTTATTGTATTGTTTGAAAATGGTATTGGAAATGACGATGATTTGATGTTGATTAATGCTAGCGTTGACATATTGAACAACAGGAATTGTCGTTCATGCATTAGTAAATTTGTTGAAATAGTGAGCGAAAGATCATTGCATAATAGCAATAGTGCTAATCATGAAAAATTTGTTGAATTTTCTAAAAATCTTCATCAAGAATTACTTAATAAAAAAATGCATGAGTGTGACGATAATGAAGAGCCACTTTTAGAAGCTCTTAAAATTACGAGAAACCAAAAAGATTTTCATGCTTCTGGACTTAAAAAAAGATGGAGTGATTTATGGGATAAACATTCCCATCCTTTTCATCTTACCAACTCTTTATTCGCTTTAATTTCGTGGAGTGCTTGCGCTACCTTGCCTCAATTTATTAATACCGATAATCGTGCAGGTGCCTATTTCGGCGATATGGCGAATATTATGAATGCCATTATAATTCCTGCTATAGGACCCTTGAATATATTGCAGCAAGTACTTAATGCCGACCGAGAAAAAGAAAAAAAACTTCATGCTGAAATAGTAAAAAAACTAACTAAACTCAGTGGTATCATTGAAATTTCAGCATTAGTAATAGGTAAAATAGATAATAAAATCACCATTCAAGAAGCGAGAGGATTTATAAAGGCATTACTTATCGTTGAATGGCCTTATGAATTGAAAGAATTATTTATGCAAACTGCTTCTAGTGGTGACATACAAATTAAAGAAAATTTAAAAGCAAAATTGCAGCAACTTATAGTTAAAAAGAGTTTGCCTTATTACGATAGCGATATAGATGAAGCTTTACTTAAAAAAGATAATGTAAAGGAATATATTATTGATCTTGAAGGAATAGAAATTCCAGAAGATAGTACTATTTAATCAAAATATCCGCATAGGAGAAGGGTTTCCCCATGAACAATTCCTCTCCTTTGCTGGGGATTAATAAAAAATTGCAGAATAATGAGCCTAAAAACTCAATATAATTTCTTGCCCCGGCCCGGTAAAGCTCACTAAAGTATCTTTAAAATCAGGTGGCGAGAGACCTTTTCGGCTCAATCCAATGCCTTTGCCTTGGTTTTTGCTATTGCTGAAAATATAGGGTTCCGTGGGAATACCAAAGACACGATTGACTTTGCCATTGTTATTTGTATCGAAATGCCCAAAAAAAGAATATTGTTTACCTTTTTCTAGACCCCCAATTTTAAATAGCATCTCGTTATCATGAGCTTCTTTGGCCCAATAAGAAGAAGCCCGAAAAGGTGCGATTCCTTCTTTGCCATAATTGGTCGGACTATTCCATACTGCCACTCTAATACGACCCGTCTCTTCTTTTCTCGTTTTGAAACCTTTTACCCGCACCAGAACAAAATTATCCTTTGAATGGGTTTGGGTTTTATTTTCTGCAATATAAAGAATCTTTCCTTGAGCATCACGTACGGGTTCGCCGAAGAGTTTTTCTTGTTCGTATTGGAGGGCCTCGGCGGCATTCATTGGCTTCGTTGCAATGCTGGCTTTCGGGACATCCCCGAAGGCCAGGGAAGAAATGAGCATGAAAGACCAAGTTGACACTAAAAAATTGGGGGCGAACATAGTTTTTTGTCTCCTATTTATATTAGCCGCCGGAAACGGGCGGAATAAAAACTATGGTGTCACCATCACTCAAGGACGCCCGCCCTTCTACCAGCTCTTGGTTTTTAGCGAATCGTAGGCTTTTTTGGTTAAGAGAAAATTTAAAACGTATTTGCATCTCTGCATATAAATCAGCCACGCTTAAGGCCTTAGTATGCACCTGCAAGCTTGAGCACTGCGCCTCTTCTCTTAGTCCCGCATAAAAATGGAGCTCTACTCTTTTAGTCGCCATATCCTCACGCTTATTAATATTGGTCAGCCACGAATAATTTTTTGGAATCACCCGCTCGATAGCCAGTTCGCCTAGAATTTTTCTTGGGCAGTAAATTTTTTTACTCCAAAACTTAAGCAAAATTTCAAAAATCCTTGGTTCATAAATGGTGCATAAAGGCTCAATGCCACCCGCTGCGTCGAGAAAAACCGTCGCGAGGCTTTGGCTATTTCGATGATCTTTTAAAAAACTCGCGGCAGCCAGATCAAAATTTGGCATGTCACAAGCTAAGACAAACATCGCGTGCTCAGGGCGCTCTTTAAAGCCACAGATAATCGCGCCCAGAGGTCCACAAGGCTCGTCGCTATCTTTCACGAGTCGATGTGCTGCTACTGGCAAAGGTCTACTGAGCTGATTTGACACTGAGAAAAAAACGTCCTTGCAAAGCGGAGCTAAAACTTTTTCACACGCCTGCCACTGAGGAAGTCCCGAAAAGCTTAGCCAAGCCTTCGGCTCGCCCATGCGCGAACTACGACCGCCGGCGAGAACCAGGCCATTAAGTGGCGCTATTAATGTCATGTTTTCCTCCCGTCTTCTTAACTAAATAAATATTGCCAATAACCATGTTGGAAGAAAGCGATTTGCACATATCATAAATAGTCAGTGCTGCGATACTCACCCCTGTAAGCGCCTCCATTTCGACGCCGGTATTTGAGAGAGTTTTAACCTCGCACTTAATTTCGATAGTTTGGTTAATTATGGCGATATCGAATTTAATGCCTGAGAGCGCAATATTGTGGCACAGGGGAATCAAACTTGAAGTTTTTTTTACCGCCATCGTAGCGGCGATAATAGCGGTTTCAAAAACCGGGCCTTTTTGGTTGAGAGGCTGCCCCTTTAAAAGAAGTTCGATAACTTCAGGGGGCGCCTTTAGCTCGGCTTTCGCCAAGGCCAGTCGAGAAGTTGCAATTTTATCGCTAATATCCACCATGCCTGGTCTTTTGTCGACGAGGTGGGAAAATGTATTTTCGCTCATGAAATAAAGATAGCGAATAAAATTAAATGTTAAAGCCTAGGGAAAATTGCAGGAGCGGCGAAAAACCAAGGAAGGGCCGAGGCATTTTAGCGATTGGACGCGTGTGATAAACCCATTCTTCGCCAAACTCAAAACCAAGGGTGAAAACATCTCCCTTCACCCAATTATAGCCAAATGTCAGCGCATGAGTGAGGGCCAAACTATCCTTCTGACCTTCGGCTCCAAAAGCGTTGAAGCGCTCAATCCCGATCAGAGCGAGCGTTTTGATAAAAAAAGCATCCTGCATTGATTCACCAAAAGGAAAATATTTTATCCCCGCGCCGCTTGAAATTTGCAGGTGCGAATAGTCAATATTCCAGCCCGGTCTAATGGCAGCTTGAGGGCGATACCAATATTCCGGCACATTTTCTTCGACATTAAAAAGCTTAGCCCCAATTTTGATGGCCAAGCGATAATCCATCCACTTTGCTTCAACAGGAATCACCAAATTAAATTTTCGATGCAAGCGATATTCAAAGGCTGCTTTGGCGGCAATGAAGTCGGTAAGAACTAAGGGAGTAAGCAAAAAAGAAATGGTCTTTTGGGGCTTAAAATCAACGCCCACCACAATCTCTCTCGATAACACGCTTCGGCTCAGCAGCAATGCCACCATCAGTGTCAATACGCGCATAATCATTGCTTAATGCTCCCCGGGATTTAAAAACATAATCACTTAAATAATGTAGGCATCATTGATAGTTCCAGCAATTAAATGAGCTTTTTTGGCACCCTTGTCATCTTCGGGCTTGACCCGAAGATCCAGCGAAATGGCATTAGGAAGAGATCCCCGGGTCAAGCCCGAGGATGACACAACTTAATTGCTGGGATTGGCATAACACATCCGCCAATTCTCTGGAAGCACTGGCTTTGGCTCATTCAGGCTCCCCGCTTAGCACTGATATGCGTTGCCATTCTATATCAGGCTTGGTTTCTAACCACATGTGTTCGCTCATACAGCGAGTGTTCGGATTAAAATTAACTTTTAGGCCATGAAAATCGTAGTTTTTATAAGATTCCAACTGCGCCATCACCCGCCTAGGATTAATCGGCCCCTCTATGGCATCTACCGCCTCTAAGAATAATCTCGCACCGATATATGCTTCCAAAGAATAAACATCGTAATCACTATTAACTTCTTTCAAAGCTTTTCGATATTCCTGAACAATCGGAATTTGGCTAGTGTTTGGATTAGGCACGGTGGCACCAAATATAATATCAAGACCGCGAAGCTTCGCAAATCTCTTGATGGAAAGCTCTCCCGCGAAAGAGATGCCAAATAATTTGGTATTGACAATAACACTTGCCCCCACCTGACGAATAAATTCTTGGGCCGCTTTAGCGGTGGAGAAAAACCCGATGGCATCAGGCTGGCCCTTTAAAAACTCTTTAACCTGGCTATCGAAATTGGTACTTCCTCGCGTATAAGGTAAAGCAATATAGTTAGTGATTCCAAGCTTCGCCAACTCTTTCACTGCCGCATTAAATGGGGTCCTTCCAAAGGCATCATCCTGATATAAAAAAGCATATTTAATAGCAGCATAGTCATTCCGTATATTTTTGAGGAGAATCCTCGCTTCATCCTCCATGCTCACACGATAAAGAGCAAGATTAGAATATTTTTTGTCCCTTATTGAAGCAGCGCCGGTGATGGGAAATAAAACTAACATATCGTCTTTAGGGATAATATCTATGTAAGATAATATGGTCGGCGTCCCAACGGGTAATAAAACGTAATTTATTTTATTCTCCAAAAATTCATTTATATTGGCTTTAGCCATTCTTGGTACATAATTATCGTTATCGATATATAAACGATACATTCTCTGACTATCCCGATCGAGCCGATTAGATTGGTTAATCGCCGTATTCAAGCCTAATTTTGCCATTTGTCCTAAAGTGGGCACCCCTCGTTCTAGCGACATGGTCGATGCAAGTTTGATGATATTTTTAGTATCATTTATTTTTTTCTGAGAACTAACTTGGCCACTAACAATATTCAGCGGCTTTTCAATTTGAAAACCGAGCATTGTTCTGGTGTCTTGGTGA